>CALWYF010000010.1 GCA_944385705.1 uncultured Oscillospiraceae bacterium
CCGGCAGTATCCAGCGTTCCGCGGATGATATGATAACGGGTACCGGGAAGGTCCTTCACACGGCCGCCGCGGATCATCACGACGCTGTGCTCCTGCAGATTGTGTCCTTCGCCGGGAATGTAGCTGGTAACCTCAATACCGTTGGAAAGACGTACTCTGGCAATCTTGCGCAGTGCGGAGTTAGGTTTCTTAGGAGTAGCAGTCTTAACTGCGGTGCAGACGCCTCTCTTCTGAGGAGCGGACAGGTCGGTCTCCTTGTTCTTCAGGGTGTTCAGGCCCTTCTGCATTGCAGGAGACGTGGACTTGTAGGTTACCTTCTCTCTGCCTTTCCTTACCAGCTGGTTAAAAGTGGGCATTGTTTTCCTCCTTTCCCGAGTGTTGATTTTCCTGGAAAAGCCTGTAGAATCAAGGCCTTTTCAGGGGCTTTGTGTCGGGCCGTCAGCCTTTGGGCGTACTTGGCCCACACAAGGTGAAATTTTAGCATAATTAACAAAAATAGTCAAGAATTTTTGTCGGGGAAAATTTGAAATTATTTTTCTTCAGGGCCCACATCCCTGCCCGGGGCAGAAAAAGAATACCGCCGGCTACGGCGGTATTCTTCATTGCTTATCAAAGTGCGTTGCTCTTGCTCACCAGAGCGGACAGATCCACGTATTCCTCGGCAGACTCGGCAATAGACTCGTCGGTATGCTCCTCGAAATCTCTGTACATGCTAAGTCCCGTGCCGGCGGGGATGAGCTTGCCGATGATGACGTTCTCCTTCAGGCCAACCAGGTGGTCCACCTTGCCCTTGATTGCGGCGTCGGTGAGGACCTTTGTAGTCTCCTGGAAGGAGGCGGCGGACAGGAAGCTCTCGGTGGCCAGGGAGGCCTTGGTGATACCCATGAGCAGCTGAGTATAGGTAGCGTGGCTCAGCCCCTCTTCCCCGGCAGCTATGCGCATGTCAATCTGATGATTGGCTTCCTTCACGGCAGAGATATCCACAGTGGCGCCGGAGAGCAGGTCGGTGCTGCCTGCATCTTCCACTCTCACCTTCCGCATCATCTGGCGGACTATGACCTCAATGTGCTTGTCGTTGATGTCAACGCCCTGCTGACGGTACACCTTCTGAACCTCGCTGGTGATATAGCTGCGCACGCCCTGACGGCCGAACTCATCGTCGTTCACGCCGCGGATACGCAGAACATCGTGGGGATTGAGGGCGCCGGAGGTGAGCTCCTGGCCCTTATCCACATGGTCGCCGTTGTGAACCAGGATACCTGCGGAGTGGGGCACGGTATACACCTCGGTCTCACCCTGAGCCTCATTGGTAACGGTGATGGAGTACATGACGCCCTTCTTTGCCTCGTCGATAGTGACGGTGCCGGAGATTTCCGACAGCACGGCCATCTTCTTGGGCTTGCGGGCCTCGAACAGCTCTTCAACACGGGGAAGACCCTGGGTGATATCGTCGCCGGCAACGCCGCCGGTGTGGAAGGTACGCATGGTCAGCTGAGTACCGGGTTCGCCGATGGACTGGGCGGCGATAACGCCCACGGCCTCGCCGGCGTTTACGGGACGGCCTATGGCTAGGTTGATGCCGTAGCACTTGGCGCAGACGCCGGAGCTGGCCTCACAGGTGAGGACGCTGCGGATATACACACGATTGATGCCGTGGGCCTCCAGGACATCGGCGTCCTCAGGCATGAGCATATGGTCGGTGTCGAAGAGCAGCTCTCCGGTCTTGGGGTCGGTAATGGCGGCGGCGGGGAAACGGCCGTGGATGGCGGTGCCGAAGCTTTCCACCAGCTGTCCCCTGTCGTAGACTGCGCTGGCCCACACGCCCTCGGTGGTGCCGCAGTCGTTCTCCCGGATAATGACCTCCTGGCAGACATCAACCATACGGCGGGTCAGGTAACCGGAGTCTGCGGTACGCAGAGCGGTATCGGCCATGCCCTTACGGGCGCCTCTGGTGGAGATGAAGTATTCCAGAACGGAGAGGCCTTCACGGAAGTTGGACTTGATGGGTATTTCTATGGTCTTACCGGCGGTGTTTGCCATCAGGCCGCGCATACCGGCCAGCTGACGGATCTGGTTCATGGAACCACGGGCGCCGGAGTTTGCCATCATATAGATGGGGTTATATTCGTCCAGGCAGTTTTGCAGAGCGTCGGTGACGTCCTTGGTGGTTTTCTCCCACTCGGAGACCACCAGGCGGTAACGCTCGTCGTCGGTGATGAAGCCGCGCTTGTACTGCCGCTCGATGTTAACAACTTCCTGCTCGGTGGCCTTGATGAGCTCGTACTTGGCGCTGGGCACGGTCATATCCGCAACGGATATGGTAATTGCGCCCTTGGTGGAGTACTTATAGCCCAGGGCCTTGATGCTGTCCAGCACCTCGGCAGAAATGGTGAAGCCGTACTTCTGGATGCAGCGGTCGATGATATCTCCCAGCTGTTTCTTGCCCACCTGGAAGCTTATCTCGTGGTCAAAGGCATGCTCCGGGTCGCTGCGGTCCACATAGCCCAGATCCTGGGGAATGGGCTCGTTGAAGATTATACGGCCCACAGTGGTGGTGATTATCTTCTTCTTTTCCACGCCGTCCACGGTCTTGGTGACTCTCAGACGTATGGGAGCGTGCAGGCCCACTACGCCCTCGTTATAGGCCATGATAGCCTCGTTGGAGTCACGGTACATAAGGGTGGGTTTATAGGTGGCGGGGCGGGTACCCTCCTGCTTTGCCTTCTGGTTTGCACTGTAGATCTCGTCGCCGTCCACGATGGAGCCGACCTCAAAGCCGGTGTCGCCGGGGTCGTCAATGACCAGGCGCTCGGCGCCCTTCTCTGCAGAGCCTATGCGCATCATGGTCAGGTAGTAGGAGCCCAGGATCATGTCCTGAGTAGGCACGGTAACAGGGTGACCGTCCTGAGGACGCAGCAGGTTGTTGGCGGAGAGCATCAGAATGCGGGCCTCAGCCTGGGCCTCGGCGGACAGAGGCACGTGAATGGCCATCTGGTCGCCGTCGAAGTCGGCGTTATATGCGGTGCAGACCAGGGGGTGCAGACGCAGGGCCCGGCCTTCCACCAGAATGGGCTCGAAGGCCTGGATGCCCAGGCGGTGCAGAGTAGGTGCACGGTTGAGCAGCACGGGGTGCTCCTTGATGACGTCCTCCAGGGCGTCCCACACCTCGGTGCGCTGCTTATCAACCATCTTCTTGGCGGACTTGATGTTGTTGGCCACGCCGTCCTCCACCAGCTTTTTCATGACGAAGGGGCGGAACAGCTCAATGGCCATCTCCTTGGGGACGCCGCACTGGTAGATCTTCAGGTCAGGGCCTACCACGATAACGCTACGGCCGGAGTAGTCAACACGCTTGCCCAGCAGGTTCTGACGGAAACGGCCCTGCTTGCCCTTGAGCATGTCGCTGAGGGACTTGAGCGCTCTGGAGTTTGCACCGGTGACGGCACGGCCCCGGCGGCCGTTGTCGATAAGGGCGTCCACAGCCTCCTGGAGCATACGCTTTTCGTTGCGGACGATGATGTCGGGAGCGTTCAGCTGCTGGAGTCTCTTCAGACGGTTATTGCGGTTTATGACTCTGCGGTACAGGTCGTTCAAGTCGGAGGTGGCGAAGCGGCCGCCGTCCAGCTGTACCATGGGGCGTATCTCAGGGGGAATGACGGGGAGGATGTCTATTATCATCCACTCGGGGCGGTTGCCGCTCTGGCGGAAGGCCTCCACCACTTCAAGGCGCTTGACTATCTTGGCCTTCTTCTGGCCGCTGGCGGTCTTCAGCTCCTCCCGGAGCTCGGCTGCCAGCTTGTCGCAGTCAATCTGCTTGAGCAGCTCCTTAATGGCCTCGGCGCCGATACCGGCTTTGAAGTCGTCCTCGTACTTCTCCCGCATGTCTCTGTACTCACGCTCAGAGAGTATCTGGCACTTTTCCAGAGGGGTAAAGCCCGGGTCGATGACTATATAGTTGGCAAAGTACAGCACCTTCTCCAGCATTCTGGGGGTGAGATCCAGCATCAATCCCATGCGGCTGGGTATGCCCTTAAAGTACCAGATATGGGACACGGGAGCGGCCAGTTCGATGTGGCCCATGCGCTCACGGCGCACCTTGCTCTTGGTGACCTCCACGCCGCAGCGGTCGCAGATCTTGCCCTTGTAGCGGATCTTCTTGTATTTGCCGCAGTGGCATTCCCAGTCCTTGGTGGGTCCGAAAATGCGCTCGCAGAACAGGCCGTCCCGCTCGGGCTTGAGGGTGCGGTAGTTTATGGTCTCCGGCTTTTTAACTTCGCCGTAGGACCAGCTGAGTATCATTTCAGGTGAGGCGATACCTATCTGAATAGCGTCAAAGGGTGTATAGCTCATCACATATCCTCCTCATCGTCGTCGGTGTAGTCGTCGCTGCCGCCAAAGTCGGCATCGAATTCGTCCTCAGGGATATCTTCAATGGAGTAACCCTCGGACTCTATTTCATTGTCGTCGGACTGATAGAACTCGTCCTTCAGATCGGGGATGAAATCGTCGTCATCGTCGTCCTTCAGCTCTATCTCCTGACCGTTGGCATCCAGGACACGGATATCCAGACACAGGGACTGGAGCTCCTTGACCAGGACCTTGAAGGATTCAGGCACGCCGGGCTGAGGAATATTGTTGCCCTTAACGATGGCCTCGTAGGTCTTGACACGGCCGGTGACGTCGTCGGACTTGACGGTGAGTATCTCCTGCAGGGTGTAGGCGGCGCCGTAAGCCTCCAGGGCCCAGACCTCCATTTCGCCGAAACGCTGGCCGCCGAACTGGGCCTTGCCGCCCAGAGGCTGCTGAGTGACCAGGCTGTAGGGGCCGGTGGAGCGGGCGTGGATCTTATCGTCCACCAGGTGGTGGAGCTTGAGGAAGTAGACCCAGCCGACGGTGACGTCGTTATCAAACTTCTCGCCGGTGCGGCCGTCGTACATGACGCTCTTGCCGTCCTCCCGCAGTCCCGCCTGACGTAGGGTCTCACGGATGGTGGACTCGTTTGCGCCGTTGAAGACAGGGGTGGCCACCTTCCAGCCCAGAGCCTGGGCGGCATAGCCCAGGTGAACCTCCAGCACCTGACCGATGTTCATACGGGAAGGCACGCCCAGGGGGTTCAGGACTATATCCAGAGGAGTTCCGTCGGGCAGGTAGGGCATATCCTCCCGGGGCAGAACACGGGAGACGACGCCCTTGTTGCCGTGGCGGCCGGCCATCTTGTCGCCCACGGAGATCTTACGCTTCTGGGCGATGTAGACGCGGACCACCTGGTTGACGCCGGGGTTCATCTCGTCCCCGTTCTCGCGGGTAAAGACCTTTACGTCCACGATGATGCCGCTCTCGCCGTGGGGCACCTTCAGGGAGGTGTCCCGGACTTCTCTGGCCTTCTCGCCGAATATGGCCCGGAGCAGACGCTCCTCGGCGGTGAGGTCGGTCTCTCCCTTGGGGGTGACCTTGCCCACCAGGATGTCCCCGGCGGTGACCTCGGCGCCCACCATGATTATGCCCCGCTCGTCCAGATACTTCAGGGCATCGTCGCCCACGCCGGGGATATCCCGGGTTATCTCCTCGGGGCCCAGCTTGGTATCACGGGCGTCGCACTCGTACTCCTCCACGTGGAGGGAGGTGAACACGTCCTCCATGACCAGGCGCTCGTTGAGGAGTATTGCGTCCTCGTAGTTGTAGCCTTCCCAGTTCATGTAGCCCACCAGGATGTTCTTGCCCAGGGCTATCTCGCCGTTGGAGGTGCTGGGTCCGTCGGCCAGGACGTCGCCCTTGCAGACTCTGTCCCCGGCGTTGACTATGGGGCGCTGGTTGATGCAGGTGCCCTGGTTGGAACGGGCAAACTTTATAAGCTTATAATCCTTGGTCTCGCCGGCATCGTATCTCACGGTGATGTACTGGGCATCCACCCGGGTGACAACGCCGTCGCCCTCGGCCAGGACGCAGACGCCGGAGTCCACGGCGCACTTGTGCTCTATACCGGTGGCCACGATGGGGGCCTGGGTAGTGAGCAGAGGCACGGCCTGACGCTGCATGTTTGCGCCCATCAGGGCACGGTTGGCGTCGTCGTTCTCCAGGAAGGGTATCATGGCGGTGGCTATGGAAACCATCATCTTGGGGCTGACGTCGATATAGTCGACCTCTTCCCTGTTGACTTCAATTGTATCGTTGCGGTGACGGCAGGTGATACGCTTGTTTATCAGTACGCCGTTTTCGTCCACAGGCTCGGAAGCCTGGGCCACGATGTACTGGTCCTCCATGTCGGCGGTCATATAGTCCACCTGGTCGGTGAGACGGCATGTGCCTTTCTCCACCTTCCGGTAGGGGGCCACCAGGAAGCCGTACTCATTGGCTCTGGCGTAGGAAGCCAGGTAGTTTATAAGACCGATGTTGGGGCCTTCAGGAGTCTCTATGGGGCAGAGACGGCCGTAATGGCTGTAGTGAACGTCACGCACATCGAAGCTTGCCCGTTCACGGGACAGGCCTCCGGGGCCCAGGGCGGACATACGCCTCTTGTGGGTCAGCTCGGCCAGGGGGTTGGTCTGGTCCATGAACTGGCTCAGAGGGGAGGAACCGAAGAACTCCTTGATGGCGGCGGTGACGGGACGGATATTTATAAGGCTCTGGGGGGTGACGATGTCCAGGTCCTGAAGGGTCATGCGCTCACGGATGACTCTCTCCATGCGGCTGAAGCCAATGCGGAACTGGTTTTGCAGCAGCTCGCCCACGCAGCGGACACGGCGGTTGCCCAGATGGTCGATATCGTCCGGTTCGCCTATGCCGTGGGCCAGGCAGTTGAGGTAGTTGACGGAGGAGAAGATATCGTCCACCACGATGTGCTTGGGTATGAGCACGTCGATGTTGTCCTTGATGGCAGCCTTGAGAGCATCGCCCTGGTACTGCTGGCACAGCTGCTTCATGACTATGCCCCGGACCTTCTCCTTGATGCCCAGCTCGGCCGGGTCAAAGTCCACGTAACGGGAGATATCCACCATGCCGTTGGAGAAGACCCGCACGTCCTTGCCGTCGGCCTTCAGAACAACGCTGATAACTCCGGCATCGGCTATCTCTTTGGCCTTATCCCGGGAGATGACCTCGCCGGCATCGGCCAGAAGCTCGCCGGTAAAGGGATCGGCCACAGGCTGGGCCAGCTCGAAACCCGCTATACGGGGGAAGAGAGAGAGCTTCTTGTTGAACTTGTAGCGTCCAACATTGGAGATCTCATAACGACGGCGGTCAAAGAACAGGCCGTCCAGCAAAGTCTCGGCGGACTCCACAGTGGGGGGATCGCCGGGGCGCAGCTTCCGGTATATCTCCAGCAGGCACTCATCCCGGCTGGTGGTGGTGTCCTTGTCTATGGTGACCACCATGCGCTCGTCCTCGCCGAAGATCTCCTTGAGGCGCTCATTGGTGGTGGCTCCCACATAGGGGTCATCCACGCAGCTGAGCCAGGTGGCGGGGCGGTTCTCGTCGTAGGCACCCATGGCCTTGAGGAACCAGGTGATGGGCAGCTTGCGGTTCTTGTCTATGCGCACGGAGAAGACGTCGTTGGCGTCGGTCTCGTACTCCAGCCAGGCACCATGGTAGGGGATAATGGTGGAGGCATAGGTATTGATCATGGCCTTGTCGGTGGTCTTGTCAAAGTATACGCCGGGGGAACGTACAATCTGGGAGACGATGACACGCTCGGCGCCGTTGATGACAAAGGTGCCGCCGTCGGTCATCAGGGGGAAGTCCCCCATGAAGATCTCCTGCTCCTTGATCTCCTCGGTCTCCTTGTTGCGCAGACGAACCCTGACCTTAAGGGGAGCGGCATAGGTTGCATCCCTGGCCTTGCACTCCTCCTCGGAATACTTGGGCTTCTCATTCATAGAATAATCTATGAAGCTCAGCTCCAGGTTGCCAGAATAGTCGGTAACGGAGTCAACATCCCTGAACACCTCACGCAGTCCGGTCTCGAGAAACCATTTGTATGAGCTCTTCTGGATCTCCAAGAGATTGGGCATCTCCATAATCTCCTGGGTGCGGGCAAAGCTTTTTCTCAAAGTCTTGCCATAGAGGACATCTTTTGGCATTGGCGCACTCTCCTTAAATGAAATTGCAAACACCCGGTTGCGTTGTCAAACTCTGTACAGCCGGTGTTGATTTTACAGGCAGATGATGCTATACTGTGCACAGTGAAAGTGGGTAGGGATACCCTTCCCCTGGACACATAGCAATCTATTTTAACATCCTGTCCCCTGCAAAGTCAAGGTCATTTTTGTAAATTTAGGAAATTTTCGGCTGGAGATATCTCCGGCCTGTTTTTTTATCATTCCGTCCTTTCTCCGAGGTACTGTTCATGGACATTTTTGTTACTGTTTTATTTTGTCTTGAGGCCGTGTTTGCCTACTGGCTTTTATACCGCAGCGGAGTTCTGGAAAAGAGCTTTTCCATATATCTCTCCGCCGCCCTGCTGGCCCTGGCTTTTTCCCTCCGGGCCTTTTGCCTTAATTATGAGACTTTGGATTATCAGAACTTTCTGAAGCAATGGGTGGAATTTTTCCGGCAGAACGGAGGCTTTGCAGCCCTCAGCCAGCCGGTGGGCAATTACAACATCCCCTATCTGTATTTTCTGGCCCTGTTCTCCTACATTCCCGCAAGCGACCTATATCTTATAAAACTGCTGAGCATTTTCTTCGACGTGCTGATGGCCTGGGCCGCCATGGGCATTGTGGGAAAGCTGGGAGGCAGCCTGGCTCAGCGCTTGGGGATTTTCTTTACCGTACTGCTTTTGCCCACGGTGGTGCTCAACGGGGCCCTGTGGGGCCAATGCGACAGCATATATGTGGCCCTGGCCCTTATGAGCATATACTGGGCTCTGGACGACAAGCCCGTTTTATCCATGTTGGCCATGACTCTGTCCTTCGGCTTCAAGCTTCAGGCCGTGTTCGTGATGCCTGTGCTGGCTATACTTTGGATGCAGGGGAAATTCAAGCTCCGCCATTTCTTTATCTTCCCCATAGCCTATGTCGTTCTGGTGCTTCCCGCCGTGCTCCTGGGCCGCCCCTTCCTGGACACCATTACCCTTTACTTCAGCCAGACCGGCAGTATAGGCAGCGGCCTGAATTACAACTCCCCCTCCGTCTTCGGTATCTTCTGGAATGTTCAGAACGAGGCTCCGGCCTCCAAGCTCGCCATAATATCCGCCTTTGTTTTTATGCTTCTTATATTGCTTATTTGTTATGTAAACCGCAGCAGGCTGAGTTCCCGAGCCATGCTGGCCGCAGCGGTGCTGCTGGCGGTAGGCATCCCCTTTCTGCTGCCCCATATGCATGACAGATACTTCTTTGCCGGGGACATTCTCACTGTGGTTATGGCCTTTGCCTGCTGGAAGTATGCCGCCGTGGCTCCCCTGTGCCAGTTTGCCTCTCTCTTGGGCTACCACGCCTACCTGAAAATGCGCTATCTGCTGCCTATGAGATACGGCTCCTGGGCTCTGATTCTGGTGCTCATCCTGGCCGGGCACATGCTTTTCGGGGAGCTGGAAAAGGGAAAAGGCAAAAAAATTGAATTTGCTTCTTGACAAATCCTGATTATCTGCTATAATTCCTTATGCCTTAAATGTGGCGCGCCGGGTTGCGTATTCAGCTTTAAATGGAGCTGGTGCGCCGGCAAATATGCGAGAGTGCTGGAACAGGTAGACAGGCACGTTTGAGGGGCGTGTGTCAACCGACGTGGGAGTTCAAGTCTCCTCTCTCGCACCAAGTCGTCGGAGCAAAGTCCGCTTTGCTCCGGCGCTTTCTATTTTATTGGGAATAGAAAGCACCATCCGCTCCGCTCCCTTGCTCCTCCTTTCCAAATCGAACCCGTGCTATGCTCTGGGCTTCGATTTGGCGATGCGGGGATTTGGACGTCATATCGTTCGCAGCGACGATTTTTCTTGCAGAACAATCGTCACTTCTCGCTCATTCTGTCGCCGCTCCTCCCAAACCCGGACCCACTTGTGTTGGGCTCCGGGTTTGTTTTTACTACAAAGTCCGCTTTGCTCCGGCGCTTTCTATTTATGGCTATGAAAATCCACAAGCGCCCGAGGGCGTTTGTGGATTTTAAATTGTTCATTATTCACTTTTAACTATTAGTTATTATTCGCTCTCCCGCAGTCCCACCACCGAGGATATGGGCAGGGAGAAGCAGATGGCTCCGGCCTTGGTGCCGGGCCCGGCCTTCTCGTTGATGGAGCGCATTATATCTGCCTTTTCTCCCGCCTTGGCCACAATGTACACCATGTCCTTCTCCTCGGCTATGGAGACACTGAGGAACTTTCCCGTCTCCTTGCTGCCGGTGCCTTTGGCGTGGAGAACGGTGCCGCCGGTAGCCCCGGCGTCCCGGGCGGCCTTCATCACGGCGTCGGACTGGCCCTCGTTCAATATGGCTATTATCAGTTCATGCTTGAATTCCATTTTCGGTTTCCCCCCTATATCTTTCCCGGCACTGAGATAAGCCAGGGTTTTCCCTCCGGCCACGCTTTTTATGGGTATGGCCAGCATCACACCATTGCCGGGTATATCGATGTAAAGCTGCTCCTTGGCAGCTTTTATCAGCTTTGCGGTGTCCTCGTCATTGGCGACGCTGCCGGTTATGGCCTTCTCTGTGGAGTCCAGGCCGTAGAGGGCAAGATGCTCGCTGCGGGCCGTGCCCCGGCCCAGGTTGGTAAGTATGGGCTGGAGACCCAGCTGGGAATACAGGCCGGCCATCTTCTCATGCTTATCTCTGTCGGTCACAGCTATAACATAATTCAGGGCCATTCAGCACACCTCCCAGAGTTCTATTATCTCATTATCCCCAAACTCCGGCACAGCAGGAGCGGACTTGCGGCGGGTACGGAGGGTATACAGTCCGCCCATAGCCTGTACGCTTATAAGGGGCATCAGGGCAACCAGAGCAACCAGACCAAAAGCGTCGGTCATCACGTCTCCCCCCCGAGCCTGACAGGCACCCATGGCAAAGGGCAGCATGAAGGTGGCCGTCAGCGGGCCGGAAGCCACGCCGCCTGAGTCAAAGGCGATGGCAGTGAAGCTGCGGGGTACCAGGAAGCTCAGCCCCAGGGCCAGCAGGTAGCCGGGTGCCAGGAAGTACATTATGGGTATGCCCCATATTACCCGGAGCATGGCTATGCCGTAGGCCAGGGAAATAGCCACCGACAGACACAGCCCCATTGCCCGCTGGGATATTGCTCCGGCGCTCAGCTCCTCCACCTGCTTATTGAGGATATGTACCGCAGGCTCTGCGCTTATGATATACCAGCCCATGAGCATGGCTATGGGAGGCAGCAGATATTTCAGCGCCCCCTGGCTGAGATGCTCACCCAGAGCGTAGCCCAGTGGAGAAAAGCCCGCATTCACGCCGGTCATAAACAGTACCAGGCCCAGATATGTATAGGCAAAGCCTATAAGGATTCTCAGCAGGGGCCGCCGCTGGAGCTTCAGGGAGACAAGCTGGAACAGAAGGAATATGGCACCTATTGGCAGCAGAGCCTGGGCTACCTCCAGAAGCTGGTGGGGTATGGCGCCCAGATAGCCCCTGCCGATATCCAGAGTTGTGGCCATGCTGCCGGAGGCGGCGATGGCGCTCTCCCCCGCCTCGGCGCTGTATATAAAGCTCAGGACCATTACCGCCAGGATAGGTCCGATGGAGCAGAGAGCCACCAGGCCGAAGCTGTCCTCCCGGGCGTTCTCATCGCTGCGGATGGAGGCCACGCCCACTCCCAGAGCCATAATGAAGGGCACGGTCATGGGGCCGGTAGTCACGCCTCCGGAGTCAAAGGCTATGGACAATAGCCCCGGCTGGGTGAAGCAGGCCAAAAGAAAGACAAGGGCATAAAACACTATCAGCAGCAGCCGCAGGGATACGGAGAAAAGTATCCTCAGCATGCACAGGGCCAGAAAGGCCCCCACCCCTAGGGACACGGCGGCCACCAGGGCCCCCTTGTCTATCCCCGGCACATAGGTGGCCAGCACCTGCAGATCCGGCTCCGCCACGGTGATGGCGGCCCCCAGAGCCAGGCTAAGGAGTACTATAAGCCAAAGCCTGCGTGATTTGGTCATGCTTGCACCTATCAGGTTCCCTATGCGGCTCATGGACATTTCCGCCCCCAGGGTAAAAAAGCCCATGCCCAGCACCAAGAGTCCGGCCCCAACCAGGAAGGACAGCATAAGTCCGCTGTCCATGGGTATCAGCGCAAAGCACAGCAGCGCCACTATCACGGTGATGGGCAGCACCGAGGCCATGGCCTCCTTCAGTTTTTCCACTATAACGCTCTTGTTATACAATTTGCGGCTCCTTTTCGGGTTTTGCCCCGCCTTTTGCATCTATATTAAGTTTAATTATACAGGATAAACCCGGCCCAGTAAACCATTTTCGAATTAAGATTTCGTAAATACAGCATCACCGGACGGGCAAAAGCCAAAAATAGTGAAAAACACTATTGACTTTTACACCAAAAAGCGTTAAAGTGTTTTCAACAATCAGGGAGGCGCATTATGTCGGGATTCGTCTTTGCAGCTGCATACGGCTTTAACCATTACTTTATATTTAAAAAGTGATGGTCGTCTGTGCTGCAAAAAAGAGTTCCCCTTTATGTGTTTACAGCAGCTGCACAGATGACCTCTGTGCAGCTGTTTTTTATCTCTGATGTGAAATTCAGTCAAACAGTAAGGAGAAAATGGAAATGAAGAAACTACTTGCCCTGCTGTGTGTTGCAGCAATGATCTTCGCCCTGGCCGCCTGCGGCAGCTCCGAGCCTGCCGCCACTGAGGCCCCTGCTGAAGAGGCCGCCCAGTCCGACGCCGAAGAAGCTCCCGCCGAAGAGGCCCAGAGCTACACCATAGGTATCTGCCAGCTGGTGCAGCACCCCGCTCTTGACCAGGCCACCGAAGGCTTCAAGCAGGCCCTGGTAGATGCTCTGGGTGACAATGTCACCTTTAACGAGCAGAACGCCTCCGGCGACCCTGCCACCTGCTCCGTCATTTGCAGTCAGTTTGTCAGCGATGAGGTGGACCTTATCCTGGCCAACGCCACCGCCTCCATCCAGGCCGCAGCTTCCGCCACCAACGAGATCCCCATCCTGGGTACCTCTATCACCGACTACGGTACCGCTCTCGGTGTTGAAAACTGGACCGGCAGCTCCGGCACCAACATCTCCGGCACCTCCGACCTGGCTCCTCTGGACGGTCAGGCCGCAATGCTCCAAGAGCTCTTCCCCGATGCCCAGAACGTTGGCATCCTCTACTGCTCCGGCGAGCCCAACTCCAAGTACCAGGCAGATACCATCACCCCCATGTTGGAGGAGATGGGATACACCGTAGCTGAGTACACCTTCGCCGACTCCAACGACGTGGCCAACGTCACCGCCACCGCCTGCTCCGAGTGTGACGTTATCTACATCCCCACCGACAACACCGCCGCCTCCTGCACCGCGGCCATCAACAATGTGGCCCTGGTTGAGGGAGTGCCCATCATCGCCGGCGAGGAAGGCATCTGCAAGGGCTGCGGCGTTGCCACTCTGTCCATCTCCTACTACGACCTGGGCTACGAGACCGGCAAGATGGCTCTGGAGATCCTCACCGAAGGCGCCGACATCTCCACCATGGAGATCCGCTACGCTCCCCAGTTCACCAAGATGTACAACGCCTCCATCTGCGAGACTCTGGGCATCACCGTCCCTGAGGACTATGTAGCCGTGGCTGAAGAGTAAATCTTCCCCCCTGAGCACCTCAGCTGCAAACAAAAGATAAAGGAGAATCCAAGTGAGTATAGCGGTATATTTCTCTTCCCTGAGCCTTATCAAGCTGCTTAAAAACATGCCCGGCGGCGTGGCCCAGGGTCTGATATGGGGTCTGATGGCCCTTGGAGTTTACATAACTTTCAGGCTTCTGGATGTGGCCGACCTGACGGTAGACGGTTCCTTCACCACCGGAGGAGCCTGCACGGTAATGCTCATTCTGGCAGGCTGGCCCGCCTGGGCAGCCCTGCTGGTGGCGGTCCTCGCCGGTGTGGCGGCAGGTTTCTGCACCGGTATGCTCCACACCAAGCTGGGCATACCCGCCATACTTGCCGGTATACTCACTCAGTTTTCCCTCTACTCCATTAACCTGCACATTATGGGCATGGCGGCAAACAAGGCTGTGAGCGTGGATAAGTTTGACCTCATCCTCTCCTCCCGCACCGTGCCCTCCGCCATCCTCACCGGCTTTATCATTGCTCTGGCTCTGGTGAGCTTCTTCTACTGGTACTTCGGCACCGAGCAGGGCTCCGCCCTTCGGGCCACCGGCAGCAACCCAGCCATGAGCCGGGCCCAGGGCATAGACGTGAACGCCATGAAGGTGCTGGGTCTGTCCATTTCCAACGGCATCGTGGCCCTCTCCGGTGGGCTTATGGCCCAGTACCAGGGCTTTGCCGACATCAACATGGGCAGGGGCGCCATCGTCATCGGCCTTGCCGCCGTCATCATCGGCGAGGTAGTTGGCCGGGCCCTGCTGGGCAAGCACCTGAATTTCTACGGCACCCTCAGCTTTACCGTTATCGGCGGTATTCTCTACTACGCCGTGGTAGTTGTAGTGCTGTGGCTCAAGCTCAACTCCAACGACCTGAAGCTTTTTACAGCCATCATCGTGGCCGTGTTCCTCTCCGTGCCTTATCTGAGGGAGCAGTCCAAGACCTCCTTTGCCAGGCTGAAGAAGAAGGGAGGCAAACCCAATGCTTAAACTGGAGCATCTATACAAGACCTTTAATCCCGGCACTATAAACGAGAAAGTCGCTCTCTCCGACCTGTCTCTCCACCTCAAGCCCGGCGACTTCGTCACCGTCATCGGCGGCAACGGCGCCGGCAAGTCCACCATGCTCAACGCCATTGCCGGTGTCTGGGCCGTGGACAAAGGCCGGATAATTCTGGACGGAGAGGACATCACCGCCCTCCCGGAGCACAAGAGAGCCAAACTCATAGGCCGTGTCTTCCAGGACCCCATGATGGGCACCGCTCCCAACATGCAGCTGGAGGAGAATCTGGCCCTGGCCCTTCGCCGGGGACAGCGCCGGGGACTCAGCTGGGGCGTCACCAAGGCCGAGCGGGAGATCTACAGGGAAAAGCTGAAGAGTCTGAACCTGGGCCTTGAAGACAGGATGACCGTCAAGGTGGGCCTCCTGTCCGGCGGACAGCGCCAGGCCCTTACCCTGCTTATGGCCGCCCTGCAAAAGCCCAAGCTCCTGCTGCTGGACGAGCACACCGCCGCCCTTGACCCCTCCACCGCCGCCAAGGTGCTGGAGATCTCGGACAAGATAGTCCAGGAAAACCAGCTCACCGCCATGATGATAACCCACAACATGTCCGATGCCATACGCCACGGCAACCGGCTTATCATGATGAATGAGGGCAGCATCATTCTGGATATAAGCGGCGAGGAGAAGAAAAAGCTCACCAAGCAGATGCTTATGGAGAAGTTTGCCCAGATAGCCGGAGCCCAGGTGGACTCCGACCAGGTACTACTCTCCAAGTAATGAAAACGCAATAAATCGACAAAATATTCGGCAGAGCGTTGAATTGTTTTCATGTCTGTGACATAATGTGTACAGGTGATGAAAATGATTTATGCTCTGCTTATTTTATTGCTTTTGCTTTTGTTCCTTTATCTCTGCTTTAAAAAGGCCTTCGGCCGCACCTCCGACCCCGACGACGACCCCAGAGGAGTCTCCCCCAATCCCCAGTATCAGCAGTATAAGGACCGGATACTGGCCCTGGTGGACAATATCTGTTCCTATCCCTTCGAACAGGTTTGCATAAAATCTGACGATGGTTTGGAGCTGGCTGGAAAATATTATCAGCTACGCCCCGGGGCGCCGGTGATAATCATGTTCCACGGCTACCGCAGCATGGCCTACCGGGACTGTTCGGGGGTATTCAAGCTGGCCATGGAACTTGGCTATAACATGCTTATGCCGGACATGCGCGCTCACGGCCTCAGCCAGGGCCGTGTAATAAGCATGGGCATAAAAGAGCGCTATGACTGTCTGCGCTGGGTAGAATATATCTCTCACCGGCTGGGAGAGGACACCCCCATTCTTCTGGCAGGCTGCTCCATGGGAGCCTCCACCATAATGATGAGCGCTCAGCTGCTGCCTGAACAGGTGAAAGGTCTTATCTGTGACTGCGGCTACAGCTCGGTAAAGGGAATGATCCGGGCAGTAGCCGGGAAAATGCACATTCCCGCCGGCCCGGCTTATTTTGTCCTGAGGCTCTCCGCCCGACTTTTCGGAGCTTTTGACCCGGAAAGCTGCTCCGCCCTCTCCTCGCTGGCAAAGAGCAGGATTCCCGTCCTAATTATCCACGGAGAGGACGACCGCCTGGTGCCCTGCGCTATGGCCAGAGAAAACTATGAAGCTTCGGCATCGGACATCAAAATGCTGCTGACGGTACCCGGAGCAGGTCACGGGCTCAGCTTCCTGGCCGACGAAAAGAAATACCGGGAGACCTTCCAGGACTTTCTGAAAAAGATAGGGCTTTTATAAGCCTCCCTTTTTAGCGCATGGCAAAACAGTGTCCCGCTGCGTGATTGCAGCGGGACACTGTTTTAATATTTGTTTATGCTTTATGCTTTTTTCGTATTCTGAGTTTCAGCCTTTACCGGCCGGCGGCTTATTCGTCGTCGTCATCCTTGCCCTTGCGGCTGTTGACAATGACCAAGTAAACCAGTATGCCGCCTACTGCCAGCAGGGCAAGACCCGCCACCACGATATAGAATATCAGAGTGGAGCTGCTGCCCCGGTCATAGCTGCCGTTGCTGCTGTCGCTGTCGGCATTGTCCGTGGGTCCGGCGCTGGGGCTGGGGCTGGAGCTGGTGAGGGGAGCCAGGTCGCTCTCATAGCTCACTTCCACCAGCTGGGAGCGGGTGGTCTCGCTCTTCTCTCCGTCCTTGCTGACCCAGACTCCCACGCAGTAATACTTGGTACCGTCAGTCTGTGTGGGGGTATAATTCGCGGAATTGGCTCCGTCAATGGGCTTTGCATCGCTCATATTGTTGGTGTCGGAGACATACCACTGGTAGGTGAGTACACCGCTGGCAGGGGTATTGGCAACCACGCTGAGGGTGGTGCGCTCACCGGGCTGCAGCTGGGCGGCTTTGGGCTGGGTGACGATGCTGGGAGTTTCCAGATCGGCATTGGTTGCGGCATCGCCGTTGGTACCGGTATTCGTGCCGGTATTGCTGTTGGTATTGTTATTGGTATTTGTATTGCTGCCGGTATTAGTGCCGCTGTTGGTATTGCCGGAGCTACTGTTGTTGGTGGTGGTGTTGCTGTTGCTGCCGGAACTGCTGCTGCCGCCTTTAACGGTGAGGATAGCGCCGGTAGTATAGGAGGAGCCGGCGGCATTGGTGAACTTGCACTCAATGGCCCAGCCGTCCATGGACTTGGGGATGTTGCTGAGAGTCAGGCGCTCGGTATCCTGGCCGCTGACGCTCACGCCGAAATAGTATGGAGCTTCGCTGGCCGTGACGGTATTGGTGGTGTCAGCGCTGACTATACGCCAGACAAAGCTGGTGGCTCCGTCAGCCCTGGCCACGAACTGGGCGGTACCCCCCACCTCAACGGTCTCGCCGGTGGGGTTCTTGGTTATCACAGGCTTCTGGTTGTTCTGTATCGGCGCTGCGGTCTGCACCGGCGTGCTGGCCTCCGTTACAGTGACGGTCAGCCCAAAGCTCACAGCCCCGCCCTCTGTCTGCATGGATATCTCAGCGTTAAAGGTTCCAGCCGTAGTGGGAGTACCTGCCAGATATATGTCCGCTCCGATATAGCTCAGCTGCAGTCCGCTGGGTATGCTGCCGTTATAGCTGCAGCTCTGGATATTGCTGGTGCCCTTGTACACCGCTACCGAGCCCATGTCCTGATTAACAGTGCAGCTCACATTGGCGTTGGCCGCATAGGCCCCCATAGAGAACAGCGCCGTCATTAGGCACAGCATCAGGGCCAGGGAAAGCAGGCCTTTCATTTTCTTGCTCATCATCTTTTTCATCCTCCATTGCTGTTTATGTTTGCTGCTGATATATATGACTGTATCCAGGGCAAAAAGTTTCAACTCGTAACAGCTTTTTTCAAAAGAATTATACCATTCAAGTTTACATAAAGCAATAGCCCCGGAGGACAAAAGGAATTTTTATTTCCAGTTTTAATTATTCTTAATAAAAAAGAGAGGACAGGTCCGAAGCTCCGGGCAAATCCCGGACTCTTCTGCCTGTCCCATCTCTATTGCGGAGTCCACCGGTTAATTCTTCGGCGGCTTCATCTTTTATATCAGCCAGTCCGGCCCGGCGGATTTAAGTTTACATAATCTTCAATGCAGCAGGCAATAGGCCAGATAGCTGCCGTAGTCTCCCTCTCTCAGCGCCTTTTCCAGGCAGGCCAGCTTCCGGTTCTTTGTTTCCCAGCCCCGGAAGTTCCTATCCAGGAAGTCGGCATACACGGTAAATATGGCCCGCTTCACCTCATTGCTCTGAAGTCTGGTTCGGCTGTAGGTCTGTACCGCCATGCTCAAAATATAGTCGTAATAATCCGGGGTAATCTCCAGGCCGTACTTCTTTCTGTCCTCAAAGAGCTGCATGGTGATATACAGGGAGTCCAGACTTTTATTCCGGCTGCGGCTGGTTTTGGTTATGCCTTTAGGGTTTTGCCGATACAAAACAACGCTGTTTTCTATTCCCGCCGTAATAAGGCCCAGCTTGTCTGCCAGGGGCAGGATCACCTGCCTTATCACGCTGTCCTGATACCAGAACCCGTAGGTAAAGACCAGGTTATTAAAAAGCTCTCTTTTGATGAGCTTGCCCCAGACATAGCCCTCACAGTCGACGGCAGACATTGTCCCCTTCTTATGGCCGTGTCTGCGTATAATATTTCCCTGGCTGTCCACCTCGGTGTAGGCGCCCTCCACAATGGCAGCTCCATATTTTTCTGCTGCCTCCATCAGGCTCTCCACCGCCCCTGGGCAGAGCTCATCGTCAGCATCCAGAAACATTATATATTCCGCCGCGGCATGTTCAAGCCCGGTATTCCTGGCGCCGGAAAATCCTTTGTTCTCCTGGCGTATGAGACAGATGTCCTTGTATCCGTCCAATATTTTGCCGGTGGAGTCGGTGGAACCGTCATCCACCACCAGGACCCGAAAACTGAAGCTTGTCTTCTGGCTGAGCACCGAGTCTACGCAGCGGCGGATATACTCCTCCACATTGTAGGCAGGGATGATGATATCCAGCTTGCAGTCCTCTCCGCCCTTTTTCTCGGGCCGGCCCGGGATATAGCAGGAGGAACCCGGCTTTGGTGAAGTGCTCTCCAGCAGCTCCATTGCTGCCTGCACATCTCCTGTGCCCCTCTCCTTTCCGTACTTTGCGGAATAGAAGGGAGCCGCCAGTCTGTAAGCTGCGTGGCCCAGCCCCAGCTTGCGCAAAAGCTTTGCTATCATCAGGCACCTCAGTCTCTGGAGAACAAGTCTCTGGTGTAGACCTTATCCGCAACGTCGCTGAGCTCGGGGTTAAAGCGGTTGGCGATTATCACATCGCACATGGCCTTGAACTTACTCAGGTCTCTCTCCACAGGGCTGTTAAAGAAATTGTCCTCCTTCAGGGTGGGCTCATAGACTATCACGCTGGCCCCCTTGGCCTTGACCCGCTTCATGATGCCCTGGATGCTGGAGGCCCGGAAATTGTCTGAGCCGGACTTCATGGTGAGGCGGTAGATGCCGATGACGCAGCTGTTGCCCGGCACGCCGTTGAGGCCCTTGGTTCCGCCGCCGTAGTAGCCGGCCTTCTTCAGCACCTGCTCGGCAATGAAGTCCTTGCGGGTGGAGTTGGATTCCACAATAGCCCTTATCAGGTTGTTGGGCACGTCCTCATAGTTTGCCAGCAGCTGCTTGGTGTCCTTGGGCAGGCAGTAGCCGCCGTAGCCGAAGGAGGGGTTATTGTAGTGGCTGCCGATGCGGGGGTCAAGACACACGCCCTGGATTATCTGGCGGGTGTCCAGGCCCCGCATCTCCGCATAGGTGTCCAGCTCGTTGAAGTAGCTGACACGCAGGGCCAGGTAGGTGTTTGCAAAGAGTTTTATTGCCTCGGCCTCAGTGAGGTTTGTTATGAGCACCGGCACATCCTCATCCAAGGCGGCCTCTTTCAGAAGCCCGGCAAAGTCCTCCGCCGCCTTCATAAGCCGCTCATCGCTCATCACAGTGCCCACCACTATGCGGCTGGGGTGGAGATTGTCGTACAGTGCTTTGCCTTCCCGGAGAAACTCCGGGGAAAAGATTATATTGGGATTATTGAACTGCTCTCTGATGCCTTTGGTGTAGCCCACAGGTATGGTAGACTTGATGACTATAAGGGCCTGGGGGTTCACCCTGGTGCATATCTCCAGCACATCCTCCACGGCGGAGGTATCGAAGTAATTTTTGTTGGGGTCGTAGTTCGTGGGGGCTGCCACAATAACTATATCCGCTCCGGAGTAGGCCGCTTCCTTGTCCACGGTGGCTGTGAGCTTCAGCTCCTTTTCCGCCATATAGCGGCTTATCTCCGCGTCAACTATTGGGGACTTCCCGGAGTTTATCATGTCCACCTTTGCCGGGGTGGTGGTCACTGCCATGACTTCATGCTTCTGGCTCAGCAGTACCGCCAGAGAGAGACCCACATATCCTACGCCTGCAACTGCTATCTTCATTTATTCTTCATCCTTTCCCGCCCTGTTTTTTTCCATTTCCACTCTGCCCTTATGGCTGACTATCTTTGCCGGGTTGCCCGCCACGGTTACGTTCTCCTCTTCAACGCTGCGGCTCACCACGGAATTTGCACCTATGACCACATTGTCGGCTATATGTATATCACCGGCGACTATGGCCCCCATAAACAGCACCACTCCATTGCCTATGGTGGGGACTCCGTCATTGAAACCCGCTGCCGCCAGGGAGGTGTGGGCATGCACCGTACAGTTCTCCCCCGCCCTGGCCCTGCCGTTTATGTGCATCTCTCCTACGTGCATCACCCTGAGGCCACGGCCAAAGACATTAGGCGGTATATGTATCCGCCACTTCATCTGGAACAGCTCCAGGCGCATCCTGTATATCCGGCTCAAAAAGCGGTGGCCGCTGTTTATATGGTACTCCGTCTTTCTCAGAAGTATCTGGTGCCGGCGAAGCACGGCGTTCTCGCTCATCAGCAAAATATTATATATCCTGTACCTGCCGTAGTTGGGATAGCGCTTCAGCTCCAAGTCCAGCCAGTCCCTCAGGTCCTCTTTTGTTTTTATGCGTTTTTCTTCCATCCGGGCTTATACTCCTTAAAGTCCGTAGTATTCCTTGTACCAGTGGACAAATCTTCTCAGGCCCTCCCTCAGAGGGGTGCTGGGTCTGAAGCCGAAGTCCCGCTCCAGAGGCTCAGTGTCCGCATAGGTAACCGGCACATCTCCCGGCTGCATGGGCACCAGCTCCTTGTGGCCCTCAAAATCATAGTCCTCCGGCAGTACACCGGCAGAGACAAGTTCCTCCTGAAGTATGGTGACGAAGTCCAGCAGATTTTCCGGGTGGCTGTTGCCGATATTGTAAAGCTTATAGGGGGGTACGGGCAGACCGTCCTCCCCGGTGCTGCGATCCGGTGAGCGCTGCATGATGCGGATGACTCCCTCACCTATATCGTCGATATAGGTGAAGTCCCGCTTGCAGTTGCCGTAATTGAATATCTTTATGGTCTGGCCTGCCCGAAGCTTGTCGGTAAAGCCGTAATAGGCCATGTCCGGGCGGCCCGCCGGGCCGTACACCGTGAAGAAGCGCAGGCCCGTGCTGGGTATATCGTAGAGCTTGGCATAGGCATGGGCCAGCAGCTCGTCGGATTTCTTAGTGGCGGCATAGAGGCTTATTGGATTGTCCACCTTGTCGTCGGTGGAGTAGGGTACCTTTTTGTTGCTGCCGTACACCGAGGAGCTGGAAGCATACACCAAATGCTCCACGCCTTTGGCTCCCCCGTCATAGGAGTGGCGGCAGGCCTCCAGGATGTTGTAAAAGCCTATGAGGTTGGATTCTATGTACACATCCGGGTTCTGGATGGAGTAGCGCACTCCCGCCTGGGCAGCCAGGTTCACCACCACCGCCGGCTTATAGTCGGCAAAGATCCTGTTTATCAGCGGTTTTTCCGCCAAGTTGCCCCGGATAAAGCTGAGGCGGCAGCCAGCCTGCTCCCGCTCCTTGGCCAGCTTCTCCAGCTTTGCCAGGCGGTACTCCTTCAGCTTTACGTCATAGTAGTCGTTCATGCTGTCGATGCCCACCACATGGATGCCTTCAAAGCTTCTCAGCAGCTCCTCGGAGAGAAAAGCTCCGATAAAGCCCGCAGCTCCGGTGACGAACACCGTCTTATTTTCAAGGGAAATATCCATAATATCCTCCTGCTTGCCTGTATATAATTTTTAAATTATTGTTCTTTATGTGACTTTTTTTCCTGGAACATCTCACGGAGCAGTTTCAGAGCATACACAAAAATGTCTATCTTCAAGGCCCAGCACAAAATTATGTAAACAACAATGCCGCTCAGGATCTGCAAGACCAGCTTCAGTGCTACCGGCATGAGGATATAGTTTATTCCCAGGACAGCAGCCCCCATTATCAGTGCGGCCACAAGTATTTTCCAGGTATCCTTTACCTGGCTCCATACACCGTAGCCCAGCAGCTTTTTATTGGGAGCAGTGATGATAAATACGTCCAGCCAGGCGCTTACGGCAAAGCTGTAGGCCATTGCTATCACCTGGTCAAACAGAAGCACGGTAAGGCCCAGCATCGCCAGCATGGCTATTCTTCTTATAAACTCCAGCTTCATGTATATATCGCTGCGTCCCATGGATTTGATGGCCACCAGGTTGGAGGCCGACACTATAAAGGGTACCTGAGCGATACAGATGATCTGCATGAAGGGAACGCAGGGCAGCCACTTGTCCGTCAGCAGCAGCTTCACCAGAGGCTCGGCCACGGCGGCCAGACCTATCATGGCCGGGAAGACCATCAGGGAACCTAAGCCCAGAGTTTTCTTCATTATGCCCCGCATCTCGTCCCGGTCATCCTGGGCCTTGGCCAGCACCGGGAACATCACCGACTGCACCGAGGCCTCCAGGGCCAGGGTTATAACAAAGGGGAACTGCTGGCCACGGTCATAGTAGCCCAGGTCCTCGGTGGAAAAGCGCTTGCCGATTATCAGCGAGCGCAGGTCGTAATACAAAGAGCACATCATGGAAGCAGCCAGCATCTTCCAGCCAAAGCCGTAGAGCTCCTTTGCCCGCTTTACCGAGAAGGTGAGATGGGGCACCCAGCGCACCGCTATCATCATTGCCACGCAGTCCACCACTGTATGGGAGAAATAGTAGACCACCAGCGTCCATATCCCTGCGCCTGAAAAAGCCAGGGCCACAGCCAGGCTGCCGGAAATTATAGTTGCTGTCAGGCTGCACGCCAGCATCTGCTTGAAGCGCATCTCCCGCTGTATCTTGGCAGTGAGTATGGAACCGTAGGAGCTGAAGAACACGGAGAAGGCATAGACCCGAAGCGGCATCAGTATCTCCGGGCTGCTGTAATAATTGGCAATAAAGGGAGCCGCTATGAAGACTATGGAAGTCATTACCACGGACATTGCCATACATATATAGAAGACGGTGGAATAATCCCTGTCGTCGGTGTTCTTGTTCTGAACCAAGGCCGTTCCCAGTCCACCCTCGATTATGCTCTGGGAGAGGTTGACGAACACGTTTATTATGGCTATCTGGCCGTAGGCCTCCGGGCTCAGCAGCCTGGCCAGCAGTATGCCGATTATGAAGCCCAAGCCCTTTACGGAGAAGCGCTCCACCGTCTTGTAAATCAGTGAGCTTACAACTAAAGTTTTTTTCATGTCTCTACCTTTTTCTTGCCGACTATTTCCTCAATATAGTTGTGATATTGGCGGCAGATCTCATCCCTGGAGTGGGTCTGTCTTATTTTCAGCGCCCCTATTGACAGCTTCTCCCCCAGGCCCGGCTCGTCGGCAATCCGGGCCATGGCGGAGGCTATGGCCTCAGCATCGTCCACCGGAGCGAGCAGTCCGCTGACCCCGTCCTCTATAAGCTCTGCCGGACCGAAATCGCAGTCGGTGCACACGCAGGGCAGTCCGCAGGCCATGGCCTCTATTAAGGCGTTGGGCATGCCCTCATATCGGCTGGTCATCAGGAACATACCGGCGTCCTTGATATGCTCCAGCACATCCGGCAGATTTCCCTGAAAAATCACCCGGCTGCCCACATTAAGACTTGTAGCCAGCTCCTGAAGCTTTTTTCTGAACTCATCCGGGCCTCTGCCGTAGATATTCAGCGTATGCTCCGGGTGTTCACGGGCAAAGAGGGCAAAGGCCCTTATCATGGTATCATAGGCCTTCTGATAGTCCAGCCGGCCCATGGCGCAGAGGCTCCTGCTGTCTCTCTCTGAATATTCTGTCACCGTCTTAGGAATGTCGCTGGAAAAGAGGCCGTTATGTATCACCCGGCCCTTATCCCTGAGACTTTGTGGGAATAGTTCCGACACCCGCTGGGTCTGGAAAATGAATCCGTCCAATTTACCCAGGCAGCTGTCTTCCAGGTGTTCCAGCGCACGTTTTTCCACAACGGCCGGGTTTGCCCGTTCCGAGGCAATTATTTTGCACCTGTTCCGGCAAAAGCTCAGCGCCAGAAGCAGCTGGAAGCTGAGATGGGTGGAAAAGCAGATGACCGCATCCGGCCGCTCCTGCCTTTCCCAGCGGCGCAGTGCCGTCAGGGTCTTGAACATGCGGCCGAGAGAGTCCAGCCTGTTTCCAGAATCTCCCGCCACATCCAGCCCGCACACTCTGACGCCTGGATCCAGTTTGTAGCCGCTTTCCCCCTTGTCCAGGGTGAGGAGTATCACCTCATCCCCCCAGGCGGTGAATTGATTTGCCAGCCCGCTCATAACTCTCTGGGCTCCGCCCCGTAGCAGGTTGCCGTAGAAAAATGCCAGTTTCATTCTTTACACCCCGCCGCCGGTAAGGCCCGGCGGCTCCTTCATTTTTCTGTGTCTCGTTTCAGTTTCCCATCACGCTTTCCACGTACTGCCGCCACTGCTCAAAGATGGCCTCAGGCCGGAAGTCCTCCGCCCGGCTCCGGGCTTTCGCTCCCATTTCCCGCCGTTTGTCCTCATCTCTCAGCAGTTCCAGCATTGCGTCTCTCAATGCCTGCTCATCCCCTACCGGGACCAGGCGCCCGTTGATACCATTGTCTATAGTCGTCTCCGGCCCGCCGCAGGGGCAGTCTGTGGCTATACAGCACAGCCCCGAAGCCATAGCCTCCAGCAGGGCGTTGGGCATGCCCTCATAGTCCGAGGGCAGTACAAAGAGCCCGGCTCCCGCCAGGACCTGAGGCATATTATCCGAAGCGCCCATGAGCTTTATCCGTTTCTCCATGCCCAAGGACTTGATAAGTTCCTCCAGCTCTCCCCTCAGCTCGCCCTCGCCGTAGATGCGCAGCTCCTGCTCCACCTGGGGGGCAATGGCTGCAAAGGCTCTGATAAGCAGGGCCTGATTTTTTTGTCTGGTCAGACGTCCGGCAGTCATAACATAGCCCTCCGGCCCTTTGCCGCTGTCGGAGAAAAATGACTCATCCACCTGGTTCATTATGACCCTTGACTTTTTTTGCAGCCGTCGGGGGAACCAGGCCCGGGCCTGCTCTGTCTGGAACACGCAGCCGTCGGCCAGGGGCAGCAAAATCTTTCCTACCAGGCGGCCCAGCCGTCCGGCGTACTCCCGCTCCGGGTCGTTGCGCACGGAGACAATGGTCTTTACCGGCAGGAAGGCCGAGGCCAGGACGGAACGGAAGTTGGGCTCGGCCATGAAAGATATGATGGCCCGGGGCCGATACTTCTTTATAAGCTTTCTCAGGGCCTTTATACGGCTGAGATTTCTTTTCAGCCGGGACTGCTCCAGCTGTTCCCGCTCAATGGAAATGCGCTCCACGCCCTCCGGCACCGGGTACTCCCAGCTGTCCACAAAGCTGGTGACCAGCACTGAGCGCCAGCCGGCCCGGGCAAAGCGCTTCGCCAGCTGGAGCATCACCCGCTCCGCCCCGCCGTCGTGGATGGCGTTTATATAGAACATTATGGTTTTACTTTCCATAGGGTCTCATTTTCCGTTTAAATTTCTTCTGATACGGCGCATGGTGAAATAACCCAGGCGCAGCAGCTTGTCGCCCATATCCTCCCGGCGCCGGGTCTGGCCCTTGGGATAGGCCACGAACTCCCCCTCATGGACTCTCAGAAAGCCCTCCAGCTCCAGGAAGTCCTCCTCTCCCATCACGTTGGGGTGGTAGCAGAAGGTAACCCAGTCCAGATTCAGCTTTCTTGCCCGGCCGGTCTGCTGGGGCACGAAGGTGAAGCCGTACTTATTGTAAGGCGCTCTTGCTACGGTGTCGCTGATGCTGCGGATGTCCGTACACTCCAGCAGGGCCCGAAGGGTATCCCTGTCAAAGGTGTGGGAGGGGGCGATAAATGCCACCGGCTTTATGCCCTGGGCATTGAATACCTCCATGCCTGCCGCTATCTTTTCCTTCTGCTTGTCCAGAGGCAGGCCGGCAAACTCCGAGCGCTGGTGCACCGGATTGAGGCCGCCCTCCCGGGTCACGTACACATGCTGCCAACCGTGGAGAGCCATGGCCCAGCCCCGGCTCTGCCAGGCTCTGGCCCGGTCCCAGAACTCCGGGTCCTCCGGATATTGCTCCATCTGGGGGTCCCGGCAGTCGGGGATGATACCCACTATGGGCTTTACTCCATAGGCGTTGAGAAGCTCTTCCATCCGCTGCCATTTGTCCCGGTCATGCCTGGGGCAGGCGTCGTCCAGACGCATTATATATCTGCTCATGTATTGGCCTCCCTATATAGTTTTTCATACAGCCGGCTCAGCCGGTTTACGCTGTCGTTTATGTCGTAGCCTGCTCTGACGATGTTCTCTCTCACATCCATTCTGGGCAGGGGCTTTACCAGCTCTTCGGCCCAGTGCTCGGGCTCATCTATGGCCAGACGGCGCACCAGAGGCGAGATATCCACCTCCCGGGTTATCCTGTCGGATATTAAGCATGGCAGGCCTGCGGCCTGGGCCTCCACTACCGTCACCGGCAGTCCCTCCCATTTTGAAGGAAAGGCCAGGACATCCATGGCCCACATCAGCTCCGCCACATCGCTGCGGTTTCCCGGCAGCAGCACTGAAGCTTCCAGGCCCAGCTCCTTTATCTTTCTCTCTATATCCGGCCTGAGCTCACCGTCTCCCACCAACAGCAGCAGGGCATCCGGCCGCAGCTTCCGGAGAGCGGCAAAGCAGTCCAGGAGGAAGCCGTGGTTCTTAGCTTCATGGAAGCGGCCCACGTGGCCTATCACCAGCCTGTCCTCCGCCCCCAGTTCCTTCCGGTAACGGCGGCGGGCCTCCTCGTTGAAGGCAAAACGGGCGGTGTCCACTCCGTTTTTCAGCAGTATGAAATTTTCTCCCCGGCATGCTTTCTCCCCGTAGAGCCAGACCCCCGCCTCCCGGGTGCAGCTCATGAGCACATCCGCCTGATATCTCAGGGGATATTGCAGAGCCATTTTTACAAGAGAGCTCAGGCCGCTGCCGTTGGAGGTAGAGTGGCTGTGGATAATGGTCTTCAGGCCGTTTCTCCTTGCCACCGGCAGATACAGGGAGGCATAGCTGCGCACATGGGAGTGGAGTATCCTGTACTCCGGGTGCTCCTTAAAGAAGCTGCTCCAGCTGCGGCGTACCTCCCCCACGTTGCCGTGGAAGCCGGGCATGGTATATATCCTGCCCCCCAGCTCTTTCACTTCGGCGGCGTAGTCGTCCCTGTCCGGGTGGTCCAGAACGAAGTCGAACTGTATCCGCTCCCTGTCCATGTGCCTGTACAGGTTCATCACCAGGGCCTGGGAGCCGCCCATTTCCAGGGCGCCTATCATCTGCAAAACTCTTATCATGGCTCCAGCTCCCGCAGGTACTTGTCTATCACTATTTTCCGGTCAAATTCCCGGGCCACCTTCTCATGGCCCCGCAGTCCCATCTGCCGCTTCTCCTCATGGCTGAGGCTGAGGAACTGCTCCGTCTTCTCTATGAGGGAGGCAGCGTCGCCCCGGCGGAAGATGTAGCCGTTGACGCCGTCCTCCACCACGTCCACAGAGCCGTTCACGTCCGAGGCGATGCAGGGGCGGCCGGTGGCGGCGGCCTCCAGCAGCACATTGGGCACTCCCTCGCCTCCCAGGGAGGGCAGGATGAGACAATGGCAGTGTCTCAGCCAGCGGTCGATGTCCGCCTGGAAACCAAGGTACTCCACCACGTCTATAGAATTGTAGTGTTCCACCATCTCTTTGGACTTTTCATCCTCGGTAAAGCCGGCGATATAGAACTTGGTATTGGGTATCAGCTCCCGGATGACCCGGGCGCACTCCAGGTATTCGTCTATGCCCTTTACGGCCATTACCCGGCCCGCATAAATGAAGCGGATCTCCTCCTCTCCCGGCAGCTCCGTGAGACTGTGCTGGTCCAGGTTCACCCCGGAGCCGGGCAGCAGGTCGTAGTTATTTTTTACCATGCCGTGGCGGATAAAGTAGTCCCTGTCTCCGGTGTTCTGGAAAAACACCTTATAGCATTTTCTTATGGACATCCTGTAGAGCTGGCGCACCAGCTTTGCCAGCATGCTCTCCTTCAAGAAGGTGGCTCCGGTGCCGGTGATGTTGCACACCTGCTTCAGCCCCAGGGCATTGGAGGCCATAGTGCCGTAGATATTGGGCTTTATGGTATAGCTGAAGATTATATCCGGCTTCAGTTCCTCCATCATTTTCTTGTAGCGCCGCACCAGCTTCAGATCCTCCACCGGATTCATGCCCCGGCGGGACATGGGCGTATCTATCATGGTGCAGCCCAGGCCCTCAAAATAGCTGTTGCGCTCATCATGGGGAGATGAGATATACACCTGATGTCCCAGAGCGCAGAGCTTTGCCACCAGCTCCCGGCGGAAAGCGTAGACGGTTATGTAGTGATTGGAGAGAATGAGTATTTTCTTTGGCATCTCAGGCCTTCCTCTGCTGCAAAAATTCCTTTACTTCCCGCTCCAGCCCCTCATTGAAGGGGGCGGGCTCATATCCGAAGTCCCGGCTTGCGTCGGCATGGGAGAAGTTCCTGTCCTCCCCCAGACGCAGCACCTTTTCCACCAGGTCCACACGGCCTCCGCTTAAAAGCTTTACCGTTTTTGCCCCGGCCACGCCCACGCCCATGGGCACGCTTATGAAATGGGGCTTTTTCCCCATGTACTCTGCAATGAGCTGCAAAAGCTCGTGGATGCTCAATTCCCGCTCACCGCTGATATTATAGCTGAGCTGGGGCAGCTTCTCCACCATAGCCGCCTTGTAA
The DNA here is from genome assembly GCA_944385705.1 of uncultured Oscillospiraceae bacterium. Lineage (GTDB taxonomy): Bacteria > Bacillota > Clostridia > Oscillospirales > Oscillospiraceae > Limivicinus. The sequence continues at coordinate 29,454 of CALWYF010000010.1, forward strand.
TATGCCTGGCCCAAGTCCCTAGCATTCACCGGCTGGATGAGGCCGGTTCCGTGGTCTATCTCCGGCAGCACCGGCAGCTTTGCCACCAGCTTTATAAACTTGGAGATATTGTGGTCACGCATGTCCCCGAATATCATGGTGGGCCTGAGTATCGTCACGTTCATACCCATGTCCAGGTACTTCTGCATTTCGCTCTCTATCTCCTTGTATTCGTCGGAGGCCATTTTGTGCTTCGAATATATGCCGGTAGTGTGGACCAGGATGACGTGTTTGACGCTGTCCGTCCGGCTTATGGCCTCCAGCAGCTTCAAAGTGCGCCAGATGCCGGCAATATGTATCACCGTCTCCGCCCCGTCCACAAAGCGGCTCAGGTCCTCCACGCTCTCTATGTCCCCGGGGAATATCTCTATATCCAGGCCGGAGGCGGTGAGCTTGTCGGTCCTGGTGCTGCCGCGCACCAGGCAGCGTATCTTTCCCTTGTATCCGTTGTCTATAAACTGCTGCAGCAGAAAGCTCCCGGAGTGGCCGGTAAGGCCGGTGACTGCTATCATGTCTCTCTCCCCTTTCCCATCTCCTTGGGGCCTCCCTCCACTATACCGGAGCCTCTGGCCACCTTGAAGAAGGTCATGAAAAATATCTTTACATCCAAGGCAAAGCTGAGATTCTGGGCATACTCCCCGTCCAGCCGGGCCTTCTCCTCTATCTCCAGCTCGTCCCGCCCGTTGACCTGGGCCCAGCCGGTGAGTCCCGGGGTCACATCGTTTGCCCCGTATTTGTCCCTCTCGGCTATCAGGTCGTACTGATTCCACAGGGCCGGCCTGGGGCCTATGATGCTCATCTTCCCGGTGAATATCTGAGCTATCTGGGGCAGCTCGTCAAGACTGGTTTTTCTGAGAAAGCGCCCGGTCCTGGTTATCCACTGCTGGGGATTGTTCAGCAGATGGGTGGGCATGTCGTGGGGAGTGTCCTGGCGCATGGAGCGAAACTTAATTATATTAAAGTAGCTTTTATGTATCCCAACCCTCTTCTGGCGGAAGAACACCGGCCCCGGGTCCTCAGTCTTTATGGCAACGGTTATTATCAGAAACAGCGGGGACAGGAGCACCAGCCCCAGCCCGGACAGCAGCAGATCGATTGCCCTCTTGCCGAATCGCTTGTACATACCGGAATACCTCTCAAATCTCTCTCATTTATTTTCTTTATTCTCGTACACCGAGCCCGCCGGGATGCGCATTTTGGCCGGCACACGGCTGCCACGGGTAACGGTGCAGGCACAGCCCACATGGGAGTCCGCCTCCACCACGCACTCTCTGTCCAGCACACAGCCGGCGGAAAGTATCACATTGTCCCCCACGGTGACGTCGTTTGCTATGATGACCTTGGCCTCCACCACCACTCCCACTCCCAAGCTGACGTTGCTTTTGGATATTGTGGCGGAAGGGTGTATGAGCCGGGGGATGGCATAGCCCGCCTGAGAGAGCTTGTCAAAATATTCCCGCCGCAGCCGGGAATCGCCAAAGCTGGGGATTGCAGCGGTAAACTCTCCCTTCAATTCCCGGTAGGCGGACAGGGGGCCTATGGCCAATTTGTTATGAGGATCATCGTCCAGAAAAGCAATTCTGGAAAAGATGCCCAGAGCCTCGGCTATCTCCTTCACTACCGGGCCCTGGCTCCCGGCTCCCAGTATCAGCAGGTTCATCCCCGGGCCCTCAGTCTCCCCGATTTCCGGCCTTCTGCGGTCTATGCTGAATCTCTCCAGGGCGGACACGCTCTCCGGCCTGGCTTCAAAATACTCCCCGAAGCGCTTTACAATCACGTTGGGCTGGTGTATCCCCACATAAAAACACAGAGTGTACAAGTCCATGCCCGACTGTATGCAGCGGCGTATAAAAGCATTGCGCAGATCCATGGCGGAAAGAGTTGCGGCTATGCCCTGCCTTTTATTCACTGCGCTGAGCAGATTCTGCATCATGTAAAAGGCTGGGGCCTCCAGAGTTCCTGTCATGATAAAGCAGTCCCCCCCGGAGTACAGCTTACGGCAGGCTTCGAGAAAGCGGCGCACATGGGGCGGCATCGGCAGACTTCTGGGCATATCCGCCTCCATAAGGCTCAGCCCCTCCTTGGTCTTCACGGCAATGCTACCAATATTCACCTGTCCGGAATTCAGATCAATATCCCTCAGCCGCAGGGCGCAGACCTCCGAGAGCATCAAGCCCATATTCAGGCAGAGATAGGCCCCCACCTTTCTGGGCTCCGGGTGCTCGGTCAGCTCCTTTTCAATTAGTTGGCACTGCCGTTCGGTTAACATAACATTTCCTCTCATGGACATAGCTCTGACTTGACCCGTATAATATACCATTCTCTCATTGCTTTGGCAATATTTTTTAGTAATTTTTTATTTTTATCTGCCGTAAATTGTTGCTTTGTATTTCAAAACAATTGTTTTGCGGCTTACAACAATTTCTATGGATATGGATATAAAAAAGCGCCGCTGCAAATTCTGTATTTTGCAGCGGCGCATTATGCCGGTTTTCCAAAGAGAGCCATGACTAGCTTCAAGCACGCCAGGATGGAACCATATACGATATATTGCCTCACGGCAGCAGATCATGAAAACCTGTGCACTTTTCTCGGTCCCGGCCCATGGTGATATATGTCAAATACAAAGTGCCTGTCCAGAAAATCCCCTATAATGCCGATTACTTTTCCCATTGTGAATGCCGCCATCACGGTGCCTATGCCTATACCCTTCACATAGCCCAGAAACAGGAAGGTCATACCGGCAGTGACAATAAGGCAGATCGCGTCAAAGGATATCTTTATTTTGGGGTATCTTATATTGCTTATCTTGGCCAGCTCCCTGGGGAAAAGGTCTGTAGGAATGATAGGGAGTTTGCAGCGGTTTGACAGAGCTATGCCTACGCAGATCAGCAGATAGCTTATCACGAAGTAGACGATGCGCCAGCCCAAGCCGTCGGGGAGCTGGTTTATCCACAGCTCGTGCAGGTCCAGAAACTGGCTGAACACAAAGCCCACGGCAAAGCTGAAAAGATAGTTAATCACTATCCGACGGCGCAGCACCATGAGGCTCAGTATCAGGGCCGCCTGGAATATATAGGTCCAGGTTCCCAGAGAGAAAAAGCTGAACACCTGGGAAAAGGCATAGGGCACACCGGAAATGGCGGAGATGCCGGCCCCGGAGTACAGCATCAGCACCACGCTCAGGGAGTTAATAACTACTGCAATAGCCAGAGCCAGTTCTCCCCGGAAGAGCAGCGGCTTGCGTTCTTTATGTTCCACGGTATTCCCTCCATGTATTATCAGAATCTCGCTTATTATATTCCTGCGCCACTTATTTGCAAAATTTATAATTTTTATAAAACAATAGAAATTGTTTATTTTATATGGTACAATGTTTTTCTAAAGGGGGAATAACATGAACTTGGATTACCTGCGCTACTTTGTAAAGCTGGCAGAGCTTCGTCACTATACCAAGGCCGCCCAGCAGCTGTGCATCACTCAGCCCAGCCTCAGCCACGCCATCCGGCAGCTGGAAACGGAGCTGGGTGTTCCCCTGTTTGAAAAGACGGGGCGAAACACCACTCTCACCCGCTTTGGGGAGGAGTTTCTGGAATCTGCGAAACAGGCACTGGACACGCTGGACATGGGAGTGTCCTCCCTCCAGCGCAGTGCCCAGGGAGAGGGGCTGATTCGTCTCGGCTTTCTGCGTACCTTGGGCAGCGACTATGTGCCCAGGCTGGCCGCCGGTTTTCTGGCCGAAAACTCAGGGGAAAACATCCGCTTTGAATTTCACACCGACCGGACCCAAGGACTGCTGGACGGGCTAATGGACAGGCATTATGATCTTGTCATTTGTTCAGAACCCTCACGGGAGCTGGGCTTGGAGGCCGTTCCGGTAACTCAGCAGGATCTGGTGCTTATCGTACCCAAGGGGCACCCCCTGGCTTCCCGGCACTGTGTAGATTTGGCGGAAGCCCTGCCTTATTCCCAGGTCTATTTTTCAAAAGGCTCCGGATTGCGGGAGGTAGTGGACGGCCTGTTTGCCGCTGCCGGTGGCAAGCCCCGGATCGCCTATGAGACCGAGGAAGATCAGGTCATTGCCGGACTTGTAGCCCATGGCTTCGGCATTGCCGTGGTTCCATACATGGACTTGCTGCTGAAGCTGGACCTGCCTATTCTGGAGATAAGCTCACCTCCCTACAAGCGGAAATTTTTCATGGTACATGACGGCAAAGTGTTCATGCCGCCGGCGGTCCGGGCTTTCCGGGACTATGTGCTGGAAAAGGCCGCCGGAGAAACTCATTTATAATATTTATAATAAGATATAAAAATTTCATATTACGGCAGAGGCCTCTGCCGTTATGGGGAAAATTTCTGCTTTTCAGCGGAGATTTCCCCGTTTTTTCCCATGTATTTGAAAGCATGGAACGCTATGTTGATTGCTCCTACTTTGTTTGCTGCATCGGCATAGGTGGAGCCTTCGTTCTCCCGTGTATCTTTTTACCCCGGTGCAGATGAAAGCCAATAAAGATTGTGAGAAGTTACAATAATCACTATTGAGATTTGTGTAAAATCACAAGAAGCAGCCGTTAAAAAGCTATAAAAGATTGTGGAAAAATGGGCTAGGCAGAGAGGGGGGCCGTGACTATAATAATACGGCAATGGGGAGACCCATTTTATCCGCGAGAGGAGCGATAATAATGACACGTGATTTAACAAGTGGCAGCCCAATAAGGCTGATCCTTCAATTTGCAGTGCCCACTCTGCTGGGTCTGCTGTTTCAACAGTTATATAATTTGGTCGATACGATGATTGTTGGCAAGCTGCTGGGAGCCCAGGCGCTGGCGGCAGTGGGCTCCACCGGGTCCATCAACTTTTTTGTCATAGGTTTCTGCACCGGAGTGTGCAGCGGCTTTGCCATTCCTGTAGCTCAGCGTGTGGGTGCAGGTGATTACTCCAAGATGCGGCGGTATGTGGCCAACGCTGCCTACCTGTCCGTCCTCTTTGCCCTGGTGCTTACAGTGGTCACCGGCCTTGGCTGCCGGAGCATTCTCACCATGATGCACACTCCGGAGGACATCTTTGACGGGGCCAGCGCCTATATCTTCGTCATCTTTATGGGCATTCCCGCCACCTTCCTATATAACCTGCTGGCAGGAATTCTCCGCTCTCTGGGAGACAGCCGCACCCCTGTGTACTTTCTGGCCCTGTCCTCTTTCCTGAACATTTTTCTTGATTTTGCCTTCATTCTTTGGTCCGGTACCGGAGTGGCCGGTGCAGCTATCGCCACCGTGATGTCCCAAGGCATCTCCGGCCTGGCTTGCCTGGCCTACATGGTGAAAAAATACCCCATACTCCGCATGAGCCGGGAGGAGAGGCAGCTGGACGGCCGCTCCTGCAAGGTGCTGTGCTCCATGGGCATTCCCATGGGCCTCCAGTACTCCATAACCGCCATTGGTTCCATCATACTCCAGGCCTCCGTGAATACGCTGGGCAGCACCTATGTGGCGGCTGTGGCAGCCGGAACAAAGCTCTACCAGTTGCTGGCCTGTCCCTTTGATGCCATGGGAGCTACCATGGCCACCTATTGCGGCCAGAATGTGGGCGCATGCCGCCTGGACCGTCTTGGTCAGGGTATACGCGGCTGTTTCCTGCTGGGGCTGGTGTACTCAGTGCTGGCCTTTTTAGCAATGATGGAATTTGCCGCCCCCTGCGCCATGCTGTTCCTGAATCCCGGCGAGCCCCAGCTGGCCCTGCTTAAGGAGCTCACCTCCCGCTACGTGGTAACGTCCACCGCCTTCTTCTTCCCCCTGGCGCTGGTGAACATCGTCCGTTTCTCCATCCAGGGCATGGGATTCAGTACCTTTGCCATTCTGGCCGGTGTTCTGGAAATGGTGGCCCGTACCGGTGTAGGCATGGGTCTGGTGCCTGTGTTTGGGTACAGCGCAGTATGCTTTGCTTCCCCGGCAGCCTGGATAGCCGCAGACTTATTCCTGGTTCCCGCCAGCATCGCCTGTATACGTCGGCTGCGCCGGATCTACACAAACCGGCCGGAGCAGCCCATCCCGGCTCAGGTCGGAACGAGCCGCCCCAAGCCGCTGAGGGCCGGAGCAGGAAACTGATGTTCTCCTCCTGACAGAAGATTGACCTTGACATGGACTACTATAAATACGGAAAAGCCGGTATAAATCCCGGCTTTTTCTTTATTGTCCATCAACAATTTCAAAGGCACTATAGCTGTCCCGGAAACCGAAGTGCTGAAAGCTTATATGCAGCCGTGCGGTCTGCATCGGCTCAAATAAACAAAATAAACAAATAATCCGAACCAGTCTTCCACAATGGAAAATGGTTCGGATTATTTGTTTGATACAATCAGAGGTACAGACCTTTCAGTTCTCGTCAAAGAAAACGAATCCGAAGCCTTACGCTTCGGGTTTGGAAGGAGCTGCGACAGAATGAGGGAGAGGTGACGATTGTTCCTCAAGAAAAATCGTCGCCGCGAACGATATGGCGTCCGTCGTTCCCCCATCCCCCAAAAGCCAAATTGAAGCCCAGCGAAGCGGCTTCGATTTGGAAAAGGAGGAGCAGCAGAATGAGTGCGCTCTGATTTTTTGCCATGGGCATAAAAATCGGAGCAAGCGATATGAAGCTTGCTCCGACGGTGGTGCGAGTGGCCTTATAGGATTTAACCCGGAAAGTCAGTAATACCAATGGTTTGAGGGCAATCAGCAAACAGTATTTACATCAAAAAATCGAATACAAAAACCGATTTTTGAGGGCGTTCCTTTTGGGGACGCCCTTTTTTTATGGAAGGAGATGAGCATGGATTGCACCGCAACATTGACAATTCTTTCCCATCTTCCGCTGAGAGTAATTCATCCCCGCAAGAGGCGGTAGTACGTCTGCCTCTCACAGAGCTGCACCCCTTCAAGGGGTATCCCGCCCTCCAGGGCATCATGCCCCGAAACCAGCCCTATTTGGTGCGGGACGACGACCCTACCATGATTCAGCTTGTGGCCCGTGTCAAAGAGCGCGGCGTCACCTATCCCGGCGTAGTCCGCCCGGACCCGGAGGGCGGGTACGAAATCATCGCGGGCCAGCGGCGGCACCGGGCTAGCGAACTGGCCGGCATCTCGGATATGCCCGTAATTATCCGGGAGATGGACGACGAGGAGGCCGTCACCGAAATGATCGACAGCAATGTGAACCGGGAAGATGTGCTGCCCAGTGAGCGGGCGTGGGCCTACCGTATGCGGTTGGAGGTAGAGAAAAGACGCGCCGGACGCCCCGAAAAAAATTCGCCGAAAATTTCGGCGAATTTCCGCAGCGACGATGAAGTGGGCAAATCTCTGGGGATCAGCGGGGACACCCTGCGCAACTATATCCAGCTCACGCATCTGTGCCCGGAGCTGATGGCCATGGTGGACGAGCGAAAAATCTCGCTCTCACCGGCCTATCATCTGGCCGCCCTCTCCCTGGACGAACAGGCCCTTGTGCTGGACGCTATGGAATATGCGCAGAGTACCCCATCGCTCTCCCAGGCCCAGCGGCTGAAAAAGGCCAGCCAGGAGGGGGCGCTGACGGTGGACCTGGCCCGTGCGGTGCTGTCGGAGGAAAAGAAGGCGGAAGTGGATAAGGTCAGCTTCCCCATGGCGGCCATCCGCAAATACTTTCCCCGTTCCTACACCCCTCAGCGGATGCAGGAGACCATCATCAAACTGCTGGAGGCGTGGCAGAGAAAGCGCCAGCGCAGCCAGGAGCGGTAATTGAATACGGGAACCATCATCAGCCGGACAGTTTTCAACTTGTCCGGCTTTTTTCATGTTCAGGATCAGGAGGACATCATGTTTATCTGCACATTTCGATATAAGCCGGAACACGTCCGCTGCTGCCTCTGTACCGAGTATGACCCCAAAACCGGCTGTACTGCCCAGGGCTGTCCCTGGCTGGCCGAGCGGATCGAGGCCGGCGTGGTGGGCTACTTTGAGGCCGTCCAAGAGACCTTCGGCCAGCGGGGTATGCTGCCCACCCGCCTGCGGCGTGTCGTGGCGGACTTTTCCGGCACCCTCTGGCGGGACAATCAACACCAAGAGCGGATGGAGGGGACCAAGGCCCGCCTGGGCTGGTATCGCCGCCGGGACACCCCGGCCTACTACGCCGCGCTGTTTCTGCTAACTTCCAGCGACGAGCTGTGGCAGCGGACCGCCAACTGCTTCTACCGTCAGGGCTTTGAGGCCGCCTACGCCCAGCGCCGGGGGATTGCCCTCCAGGACTACGCCCTGCTGGCGGCGGCGCGGGACCTCTATGCCGGCGCGGTCCCCACGGCTGCGGAGCTGCCGGACGAGGACCTGGTGGATATCCAGACCCTGGGCCTCATCGTCAACGCCGCCCTGATCGCCCGCTACGGGCTGCCCGCCCTGGGCATCCGGGATGGGAGGTCCAAATGGTGAGGCAGTTTACCATGCGGGGCCATGACCTGCTGGCGGTGGAACGATTTCAAGACGGCACCCGGCACATGGTAGAGTTTGAGGTCCTCAAGGACGGCAGCCTGCTCGCCCTGCGGGGGGAGACGGCCCGGCTGTTTCTAAGCGAGGACAGCTACCAGCGGGCGCTCAGGAGCGCGGCGCTGGGAGAAATTCGCATCACCCGCCACGCCCTTGTGGTGGAGGGCCACCTGATCCGGCCCAAGAAGAAACGGCGTCACTGATTTACGATGGGAGGGTTTTTTTATGTACGACATGGACCGTTTGAAAGCGGAAATCACCAGATTGTTCTATGCCCGCATGGACAGAGGCGGGCACACCCCGGAGGAAATCCGGCAGTACCTGGGCGGCCTTGACTTCCAGGCGCTGACCCAGACCGTCCGGGACAGGGCCAGGACGGTGTACGCATACACCACCCAGGGCCGGCACGAGAAGTCTTTCAACTACCGGGGAGAGGAGTTGTTCGGCCAGCGGGCTACCCTCCTGTACGCGGAGGACGACCAGAGTACAGCGGAGGCCGCCGTCACCACCCGGACCCTGGAGCTGTGGCTGCTGGAGGACATGGGTCTGGCCGCCGTGGCCTGCATCACTGTGGACTATGAAAACGGCGGGTACATCACAGAATACCGGGCCATGAAGGGCGACCCGGCAGAGTGCGAGATGTGCCTGGACCTGGAAGAATTGGCCCAGGCGCTGGATCAGATGTGCTGGCCCTGGTATGAGCATGAGCAGCCGGTGTATGAGCTGTAAGACAAAGGAGGACTGAGAGAGGCGTGCCCGTGAATGGGCACAGCGAACACCCCCAGCGGGGCGTTTCATGCCGTCAGCCTGAGCGGAGGCAAAGACAGCACGGCGCTCCTGCTGCTGATGATCGAGCGCGGCTTGCCCATTGACGCGGTAATTTGGGCAGATACGGGCATGGAGTTCCCGGAGATGTACGGCCACATCGCCAAAGTGGACGAGCATCTGTGCCGGGAGCGGGGCCTGCACATCACGGCCCTGCGCTCCCCCAAGAGCTTTGAATACATGATGTTTGACGAGCCCAAGCAGAAGCCCTCCTGTCTGGAAAACCGGACACGGCTGGGCATCCCGCCCTACGGCAACGGCTGGCCAGGCATCAAGGTCCGCTGGTGTACCGGACAGCTCAAGACCCACCAGATCAGCAAGGAGCTGAACCGTCTCAAGGGCCGGCACAATCTCCAGCAGTATGTGGGCATCGCGGCAGACGAGGCGTGGCGGTGCAAGGGCCTCAATTACCCATTGGTGGACTGGGGCGTCACCGAGACCCAGGCCCTGCAACTGTGCTATGACCGGGGCTTTGATTTCGGCGGCCTCTACGAGATTTATCACCGGGCTTCCTGCTGGTGCTGCCCCTTCCAGCGCATCGGGGAGCTGCGGAGCCTGCGGCGGCACCACCCGGAGCTGTGGGCGCGGCTGCTGGACCTGGACAACCGGGCCAGGGCACAGTTTGGTCCCGGCCCCCTGGGGCAGTTCAAATCCAACTGGAGCGTCGCCCGGCTGGAGGCGCGGTTTGCCCGCGAGGAGGCGCAGACCGCCCCCGTCCAGCCAAATGCTCCCAACGAGACTACGAGGAAGTGAATCAAAATGGCAGTTTTCCGCATTGAACGGACGCGGGACTACACCGTAATGAGCAACCACCATCTCAAGGACAGCGCCCTCAGCCTCAAGGCCAAGGGCCTGTTGTCCATGATGCTTTCCCTCCCGGATGAGTGGAACTATACCACCCGGGGGCTGGCGAAAATCTGCAAGGAGGGTGTGGACGCCATCGGCGGGGCGCTGAAGGAGCTGGAGAAGGCGGGCTATATCGTCCGCCGCCAGCTTCGCGGTCCCGGCGGACGCATCAGCGACACCGAGTACACCATCTACGAAAAGCCCCGCCCCCATGCGGAAGAACCGCCGGAGGAACCGGGTCCAGATACGCCCCCGCCGGATACGGCTTCACCAGATACGGAAAACCCGGATATGGTGGAGCCGGATATGGACGGACCGGATACGGAAATGCCCGCAGAATTAAATACTAAGAGATCAAGTAAAAATCAATCCATTACTCATCGAGCAAATACTCATTCCTTCTTTCCCGCCACGCCTCCGGCGGAGGGAATGACGGACGTGTATGAGAAACGAGAAGAAATTCGGGAGCAGATTGAATACGACCTGATTTGCACCCCTGTCAACCGGGCTCAGGTGGACGAGTTCGTGGAGATCATGCTGGAGGTTGCTCTGACCCGCAGCCCCACCATCAAGATCGGACGGGACGCGGAGTACCCTACCGCCTTTGTGCAGCAGCGGTTTGAGCAGATCACCTCCAGCCACATCGAGAAGGTGCTGGACGGTATCCGTGAAAACACTACCCGCGTCTGGAACACCAAGGCTTATCTGCTGGCCGCCCTGTTCAATGCTCCGTCCTCCACGGACAACCACTACACCCTGCTGGTCAACCACGATTTCCACCACGACTACGGCGGCTGAACGGGCCGCCTTATTTCATGCCCGGATTTGCCGGGAGAAAGGACCTGCCTATGAAACGGCCTTTAGCCTACATCACCGCCCCCTGGGGTGAGAACGAGTTTGAGAACACGGAGAATGCCGCCCGCTGGTGCCGGCAGGTGTACGACGCGGGCTTCTCCCCGGTTTGCCCGCTGCTGTTCCTGCCGCTGTTTCTGAAAGACAGTATCCCCCAGGAGCACAAGGACGGCATCGACATAGCGCGGGACTATCTGCGGCGCTCCCGTGTGCTGGTGGTCTGCGGCGGCAAGGTGGACGAGACAGTGAAGAACGACATTGCCACTGCCGAGCGTCTGCAGATCACCGCCACGACCCTTGACGGTATCCTTACCGTCAAGGGCCAGGGGCGGGGCCAGTGACCCACTTTTGGCCCTGGGTCCGGGGACCTCCCCGGACCCACTACCCTGACCCAAAACCACACTACTTCGAGAAAAGGAGGGAAACACCCATGAAACCCAAACACACCCGGCTGCGCTCCCTGCTGGCCGGCTGTCTGGCCCTGGCGATGCTGTTCTCCCTGATGCCCACGGCCTTTGCGGGCCAGGAGGACAGCTACCACGACCCGGCGGAACACTGGCAGGAGGCGCTGAACCGCACCAATGAGCTGGACGCCAATTCGGTGGTGACCATCGAAACATTCAACTGCTGCATCTGCGGGCAGGCCACATCCTTCCAGGTGTTCCGCGTCCCCGAATACACCCGCAACGGCGAAACGGCCCTGACCCGGAACGTCAAGTATTCAGACGGCACCTGCCTGGATGGGGAAAGCAAGGGCGACCTGCTGGACGGGACGCCCGGCAAGGACGCCACCTACACCGGCTACCACTGGACGAAGGCCGTCTGCGAAACCTGCGGTACTTTCAACACCAACATGGGGGCCACCAACTACTCCTGTGATAAAAATGTGTACTGGCTCTATGACTGCGCGGCCAACTTCTTTGAGGAACTGCCGGAGGAAGAAACCATCGAGCAGGTGGACGACACCTACCACCGTGTCACCACCACCAGCGGCGAGTATTGCGGATTCTGCTACGGCACCTTCAAGGAAACGTCCTCGGAACTGGTGCGCCACAACATGGAGAGCGCCATCCGCCCGGAGCTGGCCCATGACCGCTTTGTGGAGATGGACACCTGCGCCGGCTGCGGATATGCCGAAACCACCTACACCGCCGCAAAGAGTGTTGTTGCAGACTACTTCGGCGTGGTGGACGGCCAGCCCCACACCGTCACCGTGTCCGACTTGTCGGAGGCGGGCGTCACCACGGCCATCCGCTACGGCCAGGAGGCCAACTCCTGCACCCTGACTTCGGCCCCCAATTACACCGAGGCTGGGGACTATCCGGTTTACTACGAGATCACCTACACCTATAAAAACACCGACATGGTGGAGGACGGCGTGGCCTTCGTCCACCTGCGGGATGAAACCACCGCCGCGGACGGCTCCTGCACCTGCGGCTGTGGCAACCCTGACTGCGGGTGCCAAGACCCGGACTGCGACGGCTGCTGCTGCGATGATAAGGGATGCGGGGGAAATCACAACTGGGTACTGCTGGAGCGCGTAGACCCCACCTGCCTGACCCTGGGCTATGACCGCTATCTGTGCATCGAGTGCGGCCAGATCGAGAAACGGGACTATGAGGCCGCCCTGGGCCACGCCTACCAGAGCAGCGTCATCCGGGAGGCCACCTGCGAGGCGCCGGGCAAGACCCTGGACATCTGCCAGCGGTGCGGCGATACTAAGGAAACCACCATCCCCCAGGGGGAGCATGAGTTCTCCACCACCGTTATCCCGGCCACCTGCACCAGCCCCGGCTACACCATCCGGGAGTGCGCTGTCTGCGGGGAACACCACATCGAGGACATTACGGCGGCCCTGGCCCACAACTATGTCGCCAAAGTGACCCCGGCCACCTGTGAGGGCGGCGGGCGCACCCTGCATATCTGCGAGGGCTGCGGCAGTTCCTTCATCACCGACTACACCGACCCCCTGGGCCATTCCTGGGATGAGGGCAAGGAGATCACCGGGGCCACCTGTACCGGCGAAGGCATGACCGAGTATACCTGCGTGCGCTGCGGGGCCACCCGCCTGGAGGGCGACGCGGCGGCGGGCCATGTACCCGGCGACCCGGCCACCTGTACCACGCCCCAGCTCTGCACCCGCTGCGGGGCGGTCATTGAAAACGCTTTGGGCCATGACTACCAGGAGGAAGTCACCGCCCCCACCTGTACGGAGATGGGCTACACCACCTACACCTGCACCCGCTGCGGCGACAGCTATCAGGGGGAATATACCGACCTGGCCCCCCACGACTACCAGGAGAAAGTGACCCCGCCGACTTGCACGGAGATGGGCCACAGTACATTCACCTGTTCCTGGTGTGGCGATACCTACGACGGGGCCTATACTGACCCCATCGGCCACACCCCCGGAGACTGGATTGTAGACCAAGAGGCCGCCCAAGGCGTGGAAGGCAGCCGCCACAAGGAGTGTACCGTCTGTGGTGAGGTCCTGGAAACTGAGGAATTGGAACAGCTCTACAACCAGGCCACCACGGACTCCCAGGGAAAGGCCGTCGTGGGCCAGTATCTGGTGATTGTCACCGACACTGACACCACCGACCCCGTAGCCAATGCCACCGTCACCCTGAGCGGCGATGATTCTATCGCTATCCGCCTGCCCAATTCCCGCCTGCTGGACTACGCCGACCAGACCACTGTAACCGTCCTGCTGTCTGAGCCGGAGACGCCGGTGGAGGGCATGGCAATCACCGTCACCGATAAAAACGCCAATGCCTGCGGAGGCACCACCGACACCGCCGGCCAGATCACCGTCCCCAATACCACGGGTCAGACCAATGCGGACGGCAAGGCCACCGTGGGCTGGGAGGATGCCGACGGGGAGCGCCACACCCTGACGGTCCAGGTGGAGCGCACGGAGACCGGGCGGCCCATTTCGGGCAGTACGGTCAGCCTGGGCACCACAGGCAACATCACCGTTGTCCTGCCGGACGGCCAGGACATGGACGCCAAAAACCGCGTGACTGTCACTGTCACCGACAACGAGAAGGCACCCCAGGCCGATGTGACCGTCATTGTCAAGGCCGACCTGGGCGGCACAGCCCAGGGCCGGACCAACAAGGACGGTGAGCTGACAGTCCCCGCTGTGGAGAGCGCCTATACCGATGAAACCGGCACCGCCGTGGTGGGCCAGTACACTGTAATCGTCACAGATACCGAAAAAACTCCCATCCAGGGCGCACTGGTGACGCTGCTGCCCGGCGAGGATGAGGCCAAGGACGCCTTTACGGTCCGGCTGCCCTCTGGCCGCCTGATGGACGGCAACGACCAGACCGTGGTGACGGTCCTGCTGCCGGACACCAGCCCCGCCAAGGGGCTGAATGTGGCGGTTTCCGACGCCAAGGACAACCACGCCGCCAAGGACACCGACAAAAACGGCCAGATCACCGTCCCGGATGCTGCGGGCAGCGCCGGGGAGATCATCGGCACCGATACCGGCGACGCGGACCAGTCCAACACGGTCAATGTGGATGTGGCAGACCAGGACGGCAAGCCGGTGGATGGCGCGGAGATCGCCGTGGATGAGGACGGCGAAGTGTCCGTCGCCCTGCCGGACGGCTTCGATTTTGACGAGGACGGCCCGGTTACTGTCACGGTCACGGACAACCAGGACGAGGCCAAGTCCGATGTGCCTGTTGCCGTCACCGATGGCACCGGCACCGTGGCCGCCGGTGAGACGGACGGGGACGGCGCTGTGACCCTGCCGGACGAGTACCACTTTGCCTACATTGTGGGCTATACCGACGGCACAGTCGGCCCGGACCGGAATATGACCCGCGCCGAGGCCGCCGCCGTGTTTGCACGCATTCTCTCGGAAACCAGGGGCGAGGCCCTGCCCGACGGGCGCTCCAGCCGCTTCCCCGATGTGGACCGGGACGCCTGGTATGCGGACTATGTGGCCTATCTGGAAAAGTTGGGCGTGGTGGTCGGCTACGACGACGGCAAGTTCCACGCCGAGGCCAGCATCACCCGGGAGCAGTTCGTCACCATCTGCGTCCGGCTGGCCGATTGGATGGACCTGGAGACCTATGAAACGGACCAGGGCTCCTTCCCGGATGTGACGCGGGACCACTGGGCAGCCCAGTATGTCCGGGCTGCTGCCCGCAGCGGCTGGGTCATCGGCTACCCGGACGGCCTGTTCCACGGCTCGGACTTCATCACCCGCGCCGAGGTGGTTACCATCGTCAACCGAATGCTGGGCCGTACAGCGGATGAGCGCTTTATCCGCCGCAACGAGGATCAGCTGAACACCTTCTACGACCTCCAGAATCCCCGCCATTGGGCCTACTATGATCTGATGGAGGCCGCCAACGGCCATACCATCGTCACCGGAGCGAAGGAAGAAACCTGGCATGAGGTGAAGTGATGTTCTCCAGGGCGGTCCCGGAGGGGGCCGCCCTTCCTCCTGAGAGATGGAGGTGGTGAAGATGCAGGAGGAAGTGGAGAACAAAACCCTGACGCTGATTATCAGCGGCACTAAGTTCACCGGACGGCTGCTGAAGGCCGCCATATCCAAGTACATGGCCCACCGCCGGGCGGTGAAGCAGGACAAGCAGCGCAAGCGGGCGACGCCGGTGACCCACCGGGGCAGGCAGACGGTAAAGCAGCTCACCTGCCAGAACCAGGGTGTGTCCAATATCGACTTCCAGGACCAGGATATCCGCCGCTTTCACCGGATCGCCCGAAAATACGGCGTGGACTACGCGGTCCGGAAGGACCGGAGCGCCACCCCGCCCAAGTACCTGATTTTCTTCAAGGGCCGGGATGCCGACGCCATCTCCGCCGCCTTCCAGGAGTACCTGGGCCAGAAGGTCCGCAGGGCCTCCCGCCCCTCAATCCGGGAGCGGCTGGACCACTATAAGCATCTGGCCCGAACCACTGGCGAGAAGGTACGAAAGAAGGTGCTGGAGCGGTGAGACAGGTCGAGTTGAAACGGTATCTGCTCCCCAACCTGCCCTATGTGCTGATTGCCCTCTATGCCACCAAACTGGGGCAGGCGTGGCGGCTGGCCCCCGGCGCGGACGCCTCGGCCAAGCTGCTGGGGCTGCTGGACGGCTTTGCCGCCGCATTTCAGTCCGCCCTCCCCAGCTTCCATCCCATGGACCTGCTGGTGGGCCTTTGCTGCGGGGCCGCCCTGCGGCTGGCGGTCTATCTCAAGGGCAAGAATGCCAAGAAGTTCCGCAAGGGCGCAGAGTACGGCACGGCCCGATGGGGCACCCGAGAGGACATCCGCCCTTTTGCAGACCCCGTTTTTGAGAACAACGTGATTCTGACACAGACGGAGTATCTGACCATGAACAGCCGGCCGAAGAACCCGAAATATGCCAGGAATAAGAATGTTTTAATCATCGGCGGCTCCGGGAGCGGCAAGACCCGCTTCTGGCTGAAACCCAACCTGATGCAGTGCGACAGTGAAAAGTACCCCTGCTCCTTCGTGGTCACCGACCCCAAGGGCAGCATCGTGGTTGAATGTGGGAAACTGCTGCGGCGCAAGGGCTACCGCATCAAAATTATGAACACCATCAATTTCAAAAAATCCCACCACTACAACCCCTTCGCCTATATTCACAGCGAGAAGGATATTTTGAAGCTGGTCAACTGCCTGATTGCCAACACCAAGGGGGAGGGCAAGTCCGGGGACGATTTCTGGCAGAAGGCCGAAACGCTGCTCTATACGGCGCTCATCGGCTACATCCACTACGAGGCCCCGGAGGAGGAGCAAAACTTTTCCACCCTGCTGGACATGATCAACGCCATGGAGGTCCGGGAGGACGACGAGGAGTTCAAAAATCCTGTGGACCTGATGTTCGACGAATTAAAGGAGCGGGACCCTGACCACTTTGCCGTGCGCCAATACCTCAAATTCAAATTAAGCGCCGGCAAAACAGCCAAGTCGATCCTGGTGAGCTGCGGTGCCCGCCTGGCCCCCTTCGATATCAGGGAGCTGCGGGAGCTGACCGCCTATGACGAGCTGGAGCTGGACACCCTGGGGGGCCGGAAAACCGCCCAGTTCTTCATCATGAGCGATACGGACGATACCTTTAATTTCCTAATCAGCATGGCCTACACCCAACTGTTCAATCTGCTGTGTGAAAAGGCGGACGACGTGTACGGCGGGCGGCTGCCAATTCATGTGCGGTGCCTTATCGACGAGGCGGCCAATATCGGCCAGATCCCCCGGCTGGAAAAGCTGGTGGCCACCATCCGAAGCCGCGAAATCTCCGCCTGTCTGGTCCTCCAGGCCCAGTCCCAGCTCAAGGCTATCTACAAGGACAACGCCGATACCATCATCGGCAATATGGACGCCCGCATTTTCCTCGGCGGCTCGGAACCGACCACGCTGAAGGAGCTGTCCGCCGCCTTGGGCAAGGAGACGATTGACACATTCAACACCGGAGAAAGCCGAGGCCGGGAGCTGTCCCACTCCCTCAACTATCAGAAGCTGGGTAAAGACCTGGCCAGTGTGGATGAGCTTGCCGTCCTGGACGGGGGCAAGTGTATCCTCCAGCTCCGGGGCGTCCGGCCCTTCCTGTCCGACAAATACGACATTACCAAGCATCCCAACTACATCTATCTGTCTGACTACGACGGGAAAAATGCCTTTGACATCGAGCGTTTCCTATCCACCAGATTGAAACTCCAGCCCAACGAGGTCTGCGACGTGTATGAGATCGACGCCGCAGACAAGGAATGATGTTCCGCTGTGAAGGGAGTGATCTTATCTATCCGCCTCAACTGCCTCCCATGGAGGCCCTGGCGTACAAAGCGGACAGTCACAACAAAATTTTGAAAAAGGAGGACGCCGGAATCGGGGCCGCCCATCCAGGGCGGCAGACTGTTCCGGCTTTTGTATGCCTATGACACAAAACTGAACCAGACATAAGGATTCCGGCAAACACTGCTTATGGCATTTTTCAACAGCGCAATCGAAGTGCTCCAGACCCTGGTCATCGCCCTGGGCGCTGGCCTGGGGGTATGGGGCGTCATCAACCTTCTGGAAGGTTACGGAAATGATAATCCAGGGGCAAAATCACAGGGAATGAAGCAACTCATGGCCGGCGCTGGCGTCGCTATCGTCGGCATGGTGCTGGTGCCCCTGCTCTCGGGATTGTTCACCACCTGATTGGACTGCGGCAGAACTGTGCCCGGCCCCGGAGGGCCGGGCACAGCCCGTTTCAAATCAACTGCCCGAGAAGGAGAGGTGACACCGATTGGATTTCCTGGTGCAAGCCCTTACCGACTGGCTGAAAGAAATTCTCGTGGGCGGCATCGTGGGCAACCTGTCCGGGATGTTCAACACAGTCAATCAGAAGGTCGGTGAGATTTCCACTCAGGTCGGCTTGACCCCCCAGGCGTGGAATGGGGACGTATTCAACATGGTACAAAGCCTGTCTGAGACGGTTATGGTCCCCATAGCCGGGGTCATCCTGGCCTTTGTCATGACGCTGGAGCTGATCCAGCTTATTGTGGACAAGAACAATTTTCACGACATTGAGAGCGCGGTATTCTTCAAATGGATCTTCAAGAGCGCCTGCGCCATCCTCATCGTCACCAACACCTGGGACATTGTGATGGGGATTTTTGATCTGGCCCAGGGCATGGTGCAAAACGCCTCCGGGGTCATTGTCGGGAACACCGCCATTGACATCTCCAGCGTGACGGCAGATTTGGAGGCCCGGCTGATGGAGATGGACCTGGGGCCGCTGTTCGGCCTGTGGTTTCAGTCCCTCTTTGTGGGCATTACGATATGGGTGCTGGTGATCTGTATCTTCCTAGTCACATTCGGGAGAATGATCGAGATATATTTGGTCACATCTGTTGCACCCATCCCTATGGCCACCATGATGAATCACGAATGGGGGCAGATCGGCCAGAACTACCTGCGCAGCCTGTTTGCTCTGGGATTCCAGGCGTTTTTGATTATTGTCTGCGTGGGTATCTACGCCGCTCTGGTTCAAAACATTGCGCTGGACGGCGACATTACCTACGCCATCTGGACGTGCATGGGCTATACAGTGCTGCTCTGTTTTACTCTGTTCAAAACCAGCAGCATGGCCCGTTCCATCTTCAATGCCCATTGACGGAGGTACGCGATGCTGAAACTCATTTCCATCACCTTGGCAGATGCCAATGCCTTTGTGGCCGCCCACCACCGGCACCACCGGCCTGTAACCGGCCACAAATTCTCCCTGGGCTGTGAGCAGGATGGACGGCTGGTGGGCGTGGCCATTGTGGGCCGGCCTGTGAGCCGGTATCTGGACAACGGTACGACTCTGGAGGTCAACCGCCTGTGTACGACTGGGGAGAAAAATGCTTGTAGTTTTCTCTATGGTGCGGCGGCCAGGGCAGCAAAGGCGCTGGGATATCAGAAGCTCATCACCTATACCCTGGATACCGAGCCAGGCACCAGCCTCCGGGCGGCAGGCTGGACCTGTGCCGGCTTAGCCGGTGGGAAGCGTTGGAGTGGAAAGCGCCGCCCCGCCGCTGACCTCTACCCAGCGCAGATGAAACTGCGCTATGAAAAGGAGCTGTGATTACGCTCCTGTATATGACAAAAAGGAAGTGTTGTAAATGGCCTATGTTCCGGTCCCCAAGGACCTGACAAAAATCAAATCCAAGGTGGCGTTCAACCTCACAAAGCGGCAGCTCATCTGCTTCGGCAGCGGTGCGCTCATCGGCGTCCCGCTGTTCTTTTTATGCCGGACGGGCCTGGGGACCAGCACCGCCGCACTGCTGATGATGCTGGTCATGCTGCCCTTTTTCTTCCTGGCCATGTATGAGCGCAACGGCCAGCCCATGGAGAAGGTGGCCCGCCAAATGCTGCGGCTGTACTTCCTGCGCCCCAAGAAGCGGCCTTACCGCACTAACAACTTTTACGCCGTCCTCGCACGGCAGGACCGATTAGACCGGGAGGTGTATCAAATTGTTCAAGGCAAGAAATCAGCCCGCCGGGGCCCGGCCCCGGCGCAGGCTGACCGGAGCCCAGCGCCGGGAGATCGACGCCGCCATCCGGCGGGCGGCCCGGACCGATAAAAAGGAGCTGTCCGCCCAAGACAGCATCCCCTATCAGCGGATGTGGCCGGATGGTGTGTGCCGGGTCACCGACACTCTCTACACCAAGACGGTGCAATTCCAGGACATCAACTATCAGCTCAGTCAGAACGAGGACAAGACCGCCATCTTCGAGGGGTGGTCGGACTGCCTCAACTACTTTGACAGCTCCATCCGCTTTCAGTTTTCCTTTCTCAACCTGGCCGCCACCCGGGAGAATTACGAAAAGCGCATCATCATCCCGCCCCAGGGGGACGCCTTTGACAGCATCCGCTTTGAGTACACCACCATGCTCCAGAACCAGCTTGCCCGGGGCAACAACGGCCTGGTCAAAACCAAGTACCTCACCTTCGGCGTGGAGGCGGAGAGCGTCCGGGCGGCCAAGCCCCGGCTGGAGCGGATCGAGACGGATGTCATCAACAACCTCAAGCGCCTGGGTGTGGCGGTAACGCCGCTAAATGGGGCGGAGCGGCTGGGCCTGCTCTATGATGTGTTCCACATGGACGAGGCGGAACCCTTTCGCTTCTCCTGGGACTGGCTGCCGCCCTCCGGCCTCAGCACCAAGGACTTTATCGCCCCGTCCTCGCTGGAGTTTCCCGGGGGAAAGACCTTTCGGATGGGCCGCCGGTACGGGGCGGTCTCCTTCCTGCAAATTCTGGCCCCGGAGCTGAACGACCGGATTCTGGCAGATTTCCTGGACATGGAATCCAGCCTGGTGGTGGCCATGCACATTCAGTCGGTGGACCAGATCAGCGCCATCAAGACCATCAAGCGGAAGATCACCGACCTGGACCGGACCAAAATCGAGGAGCAGAAAAAGGCGGTCCGCGCCGGATACGACATGGACATCATTCCGTCGGATTTGGCGACCTACGGCAGCGAGGCAAAAAAGCTCTTGCAGGACTTGCAGAGCCGCAACGAGCGAATGTTCCTGGTGACCTTCCTGCTGATGAACACGGCGGACAGCCGCAAGGGGCTGGACAACAATCTGTTCCAGGCCAATTCCATCGCGCAGAAGCACAACTGCCGGCTGGTGCCCCTGGACCTTCAGCCGGAGGAGGGGCTGATGAGTTGCCTCCCCCTGGGCCTCAACCAGATTGAGATTCAGCGGGGCCTTACCACCAGCTCCACCGCCATCTTTGTGCCCTTCACCACCCAGGAGCTCTTTCAAACCAGCCCGGAGGCCCTCTATTACGGCATCAACGCCCTGTCCAACAACCTCATCATGGTAGACCGCAAGCTGCTGAAAAACCCCAACGGCCTGATTCTCGGCACCCCCGGCTCGGGCAAGTCCTTTTCCGCCAAGCGTGAGATCACCAATGTGTTCCTGGTGACGGAGGACGATATACTGATCTGCGACCCGGAGGACGAGTACGCCCCCCTGGTCAAGCGCCTGGGCGGGCAGGTGGTGAAAATCTCCCCCACCAGCACCCAGTACGTCAATCCCATGGACATCAACCTTAACTACTCGGACGACGACAACCCCCTGGCCCTCAAGGTGGACTTCCTGCTCTCCTTCTGCGACATCGTGGTGGGCAGCAAGGACGGCCTTCAGCCTGTGGAGAAAACCGTCATTGACCGCTGTGTGCGCAATGTCTACCGCCCCTACCTGGCCGACCCGGACCCGGCCCGGATGCCCATTCTCCAGGACCTCTACGACGAACTGCTGGCCCAGCCGGAGACGGAGGCCCAGCGCATCGCGGCAGCGCTGGAGCTGTATGTCACCGGCTCCCTCAATGTGTTCAACCACCGGACCAATGTGGAGCTGACCCGCCGCCTGGTGTGCTTCAACATCAAGGAGCTGGGCAAGCAGCTCAAGCAGCTGGGGATGCTGGTCATCCAGGACCAGGTGTGGAACCGGGTCACGGTCAATCGGGCGGCGGGCAGGACCACCCGTTACTATGTGGATGAGTTCCACCTGCTGCTCAAGGGGGAGCTGGCAAGCTGGAGCGTGGAAATCTGGAAGCGATTTCGCAAATGGGGCGGCATCCCCACCGGGATCACGCAGAATATCAAGGATCTGTTGGCCTCCCGCGAGATCGAGAACATCTTCGAGAACTCAGACTTCATCTATATGCTCAACCAGGCGGCGGGGGACCGACAGATTTTAGCCAAGCAGCTCAACATCAGCCCCCACCAGCTCTCCTATGTGACCCATTCCAGCGAGGGTGAAGGGCTGCTATTCTACGGCAACGTGATTCTGCCCTTCGTAGACCGCTTCCCCAAGGACACAGAGCTCTATGGGATTATGACCACCAAGCCCCAGGAGGTGTCCAGGTGAGAAAGGAGCCGCGCCTGCACTTCAACACGGCGGAACGGGAGGACCCGGTGCTGGAGAAACCCATCCGCCGGACAGACCGGGCGGCAGCCAGGGTGGACAAGGCCCAGGCAAAGCTTCCCAAGCAGAGGATAAAGCAGCGCACCGTGAACCCTGAGACCGGGGCCGTCACGGTGCGCCTCCGCTTCGAGGACAAGAAGCCGCCCTCCAAGCTGTCCCACACCCTCCGGGACGCGCCAAGCGGCACCGTGCTGGGCCTTGTCCACCGGGAGATCGGCGAGGCCCAGGAGGACAACGTGGGGGTGGAGGCCGCCCATAAGTCGGAACAGGCGGCGGAGGCCGCCGGGCGGCTGGTCCGGGAGGGGTATCACAGCCACAAGCTCCGCCCCTACCGGAAGGCGGCAGCGGCGGAGCGGAAGCTGGAAAAGGCCAATATCAACGCCCTGTACCAAAAGAGCCTGCGGGAG
>CALWYF010000011.1 GCA_944385705.1 uncultured Oscillospiraceae bacterium
ATACCCCCCTGATGTAGTTCTATTTTCCTACATCAGGGGGATTTTGTCTATTGTCCGTTTTTACTGGTTCAGTTCATAATAAAGGCCGGGGTCCTCTTACTGCATAATCGACAGATATAAGACGTCAAAGCTCAGTTCAGAAATTCCACACTGTCGTCCTCACCTATGGCAAGCTTTATATAGTTCAGCTCGCCTCCCTCATAAATGCTGTACACACCCAGAAAATCGGTGTGGGGAGCCAGCTCAGCCTTGCTGTATACGGTGCCGTTGAGAGTAAAGTCCTCACCGTCGCTGAGCACGCCCAGGGCGGAGTCAGTCTCCACGGTGACACCCTGGCAGGAGACCAGGAGCTTGACCAGATTGTCTTCCAGGGTGATTTCTTGGGCGGCCCCCTCAGTGGCCTCTCTGCAGGTCACCGCTGAGCCTTCGGCAAAGGAGCAGCCCGCCCCCAGGCTTACCATGGCGTGGTAGTCGCCCACCAAAGTGAGGCCGCTGTTAAAAACGCAGTTTTCAAAGCTTATTCCGCTGCGCAGGTCTATGGGGCCGTCCCGGGTGCTGGCCGGGTCCACGGTGACGGTGACCGGCTCTTCAAAGACGGTATCCCGGACTTCAAGGGTCTCTCCGGCCTTCAGCTGATATTCGTACTGTACCTGACCGGCTTCCTCCGGGAGCTCCTCTGCCGGAGCACCGCTCTCAGAGCTGCCGGAGCAGCCGCAAAGGGAGAGCAGCAGACACAGCGCAAGCATGAGAATAAGGCTCTTTTTGTAAGTCATTTTCGTTTTTTCTCCTTTCCCGGGAGTACCGGTGATTTGGCTCAGTATATCACTCCGGGGCAGAAGATTGGTGCGCAGTCTGCGCATTTTCATAACTTGGTGTTCGTATCAGTCCAGTTTTGAACCGCTGGCCCAGAGAGCGGCGGTGGCGCTGTCAAACACGTCTTCAGGGGCAGTAAGTATTATGGAGCCGAAGGCTTCCTCCCCCTGAAGGAGCACATAATAGGTGGTGCTGCCGTCCTGGCTGAACTGGGTAAAGTAATTGCCCTGGCTGTCGTAATCAAAGGTGGAGCCTTCGGGTACGCCGTCTTGCACTCCGCTGCGGGTGGAGTACTCCTCCAGGCTTGCAGGCAGAGCAGCGCCGGCCGCCTCATAGGCATCGGCGCCGAAACGGTGCGCCGTGATGTACCAGCCGTCCTTTTCAAATTCCACCAAGGTGGAAGGCAGAGGCTCCGTCAGTTCCTGAACATTCTGGCTGAAGCCTTCGGGCAGATAAAATACGCCCACCCCTTCTGCCGCATACTCCACCAGGGCATCCCCGCCGTCTTCGGCGGCCTGGGGAGCACTGTCCTCAGAGCTGCCGGAGCAGCCGCAGAGGGAGAGCAGCAGACACAGCGCAAGCATGAGAATAAGGCTCTTTTTGTAAGTCATTTTCGTTTTCTCTCCTTTCCCGGCGGTACCGGTAATTTATACCAGTATATCATCCCGGGGCAGAAGATTGGTGCGCAGACTGCGCACAGGCTCAGCCGACGCTTATGCTCAGCCCGCTGCCTTCCAGCTGAAGCTCTACCTGCTCCGACTGCCAGGAGCTTATGTTCAGCTCTCTCAGCTGGGGACAGTCAAGGAGAGGGCCGAAATCCTCTATGGGGTTTTCCCGCAGGTCCAGGAATGCAAGGGCGGGCATGTCCGGCATAAAGCTCAAGTCCATAAGCCCGGTCTCACCCAGATTCAGGTTTCGCAGCCGGGGCAGCAGGGCCAGGGCTTCAGGCTTTGAAATGTTGCTGCCGTAAAGGTCCATGTCCCGCAGGTTTTCCATACCCTCCAGAAGACTAAGGTCCAGTCCGGAGCTGGAGTATACCCGCAGCTCTTCCAGACTTACAAGACCGGCAATGCTCTCCCAGGCTCCCGAGGGCAGTTCACCGGCGACAAGGGAGCGTAAGCTGCCGCAGTCCGCCAAAACCCCATAATCCGTCACCCAGGTGCTGTGGACGTTCAGCTTCTCCAGAGCGCTGCCGGAGAGGACTTCCAGAGACGTGATGCCGGTGGCCTCCAGACACAGCTCCCTGAGCATGGGCAGAGCTTCCAGCACCTGAATGTCTCTTACCGGATTTTCCTCCAAGTCCAGTACCTGAAGGGAAGTGCATCCGGAGAGCGCTCTTATGTCCGTTACCTGATTCCCTGCAAGACTCAGGTACTCCAAAGGCAGACCCTCCAGGGGACTTATATCCCTTATCTGCTGGTAGTCCAGTACCAGTACCTTGAGATTGGTGCAGCGCTCCAGCAGACTCAGGTCCCCGTCGTCTATATCACCGTGCATGATTTGGCTGATGTAGCGGTCGTGGGCGGTCTCCATCATGGACTCATGCTCCTGGAGAGTGCCCGGCAGCTCAGTGCCGCAGACTATCAGCTGCTCCACCTGGCTGAGCCGGTCCAGAGGTATCTCCTCTCCTTCGGCCAGCCCCAGCTCCAGCTCCAGAGCCCGCCTCAGCAGGGGACTCTCTACCTGGGCGTTCTGTTCCGACGTAAGGCTCAGAGACGGCAGAAGGGGAGAGCCGGCTGCGGCTTCAGAACGGAAACCGTTAGTCAGCAGCAGGGCAGCCAGCACCAGAGCCGAAAGCACAACAGCGCCCCCGGCCGGAGCGGCCCAGCCAAAGCTCAGAGCCCTGAGCAGGGCGGAGGCGGAGGGGTATCTCCGCCGGGGGTCGAAGGCAGTGCAGCGCCGGGCAATGCGCCGCAGCCCGGCGCATCCGGGCAGCCGGGGCAGAACCTCCAGACTGCCGCTGAGCATGAAGCGCAGCAGCATGCCCACCGAGTAGATGTCCGAGCGCTGGTCCGTCTGCCGGTAGCCGAACTGTTCCGGAGGAGCTGTGGCTTCGGTACCCAGCAGCACCGTGTCCCCGCTTTGCTCAGGCCGGTGACGCCGGGCGGTGCCCATATCTATTATGTGACAGCAGAAATCTCTGCCTATCACTATGTTTTGAGGCTTGATGTCCCGGTGTATAACCGGCGGGTCCTGACTGTGGAGATAGGCCAGCACCCGGCAGAGAGACTTGGCTGCAGTCCTGGCCTGCGCCGGACTGAGAGGCCCCCGGCTCTCCACCAGCTCCTGGAGGCTCAGACCTGGCACATATTCCCGCACCAGATACTCTCTGCCCTCCTGAAGGAGATAGGCCAGGGGCCGGGGCAGCTGGGGATGGTTCAGGGAGCGCAGCAGCTCATATTCCCGGCGCAGGGAATCTTCATCGCTGAGAGGCTGGACCTTTATGACTGCGCTCCAGCCCGCCTGGTCCCGGGCCAGGTAGACGCTGCGCCGCCCTTCCTTCAGACAGGAGAGTATAGTGTACTGGGCGTTGAGACAGTGGGGCAGGCTTATCTCCGCCAGGACGCTGCTGCGATAAGTTTCAAGGAAATCCTCTCTGTGGCCCATGTCAGCTATCCTTCCCGTAGAGACTGCGCTCCGGCAGAGAAGTCAGCAGCTCCTCAGTCTCTTCCAGGCTCAGCCTGTGACTGAGGGCGTATATCACCGCCCCGTCCCTGCGAAGCTTGGGGTAGAGGGCGCCGCAGTCCCCCAGAGCCAGCAGACGCTGGGTCTCCTCCAGACTGAGGGAGAGGGCCAGGGCCGTGCGCAGTAAAATGTCCCTGCCGGGCCTGCGCTCGCCCCGGAGTATCTGGTAGGCATAGGAGCGGCTTATGTCCGCCGCCACTATCCATTCTGCCGGGGAGATGCCGCACCGGTCCAGCAGCCTTTGAAGTTCCCGGGCCAGACTGGGCTCCCTTCCCCGGTGGCCCAGGCAGACCGCCGCATTTCCGGAATGTGTGAGATGGTGGAGAATTTTGCTGGTGCTCTCGTTCATGGCTATCCCTCCCGATGGCTGGATTATACAGAAAAACAAGGGGAAATGGAAGTAATAAGGTAAAAAAAGCTCCGGGCACAGTCTGAAAAATGCCCGGAGCGATGCTGTTTTCAGCGGCTGCCCGCCTTCAGGGAATACCTGAACAGCAGCAATCCTGTGAGGAAAAACAGGGCCATGGCGCCAACGCCCAGGCTGGTGCTGCCGCTGAGCTGGGAGATGAAGCTGACGGTAAAGGTGCCCAGCATGGAAGCCCCCTTGCCGCAGATATCCAGCAGGCCGAAGTACTCCCCGGATTTTTCCGGGGGTATGAGCTTTGCAAAATGGGAGCGGGACAGGGCCTGAATGCCTCCCTGGAACATGCCCACCGCCACGGCCAGTATCCAGAAGTGTATCTGGGCGGACATGAACATGGCGAAGATCGCTATGGCGAAATAGGCCAGGATACAAAAGCTTATGAGCTTACCCGTATCCACGGAGGCGGAGAGGCGGCCGATGATTATAGAGGAGGGGAAGGCAACTATCTGAGTCAGCAGCAGGGCAAGCAGAAGCCCGGTGGTGTCAAAGCCCAGGGCGGTGCCGTAGGCCGTGGCCATGTCGATAATTGTGTAGACTCCGTCGATGTAGAAGAAAAAGGCCAGAACGAAGGTGAAGATCTTTCGGCTGCCTGCCAGATCCCGGAGAGTATGCCAGAACTGGGCAAAGTGGTTCTGCTCCCCGGCGACGAAGTGGGTCTGCCTGTATACTTTCAGCAGAGGCAGGGTGCAGCCTATCCACCACAGGGAGACCACCAGGAAGGCCAGGACCATAGCCCCGGACATGCTCAGCCCAAGAGGCTCGGCCCCCAGCACCAGAACCAGACAGACCAGGAAGGGGATGCAGCTGCCTATGTAGCCCCAGGCGTAGCCGTGGGACGAGACGCTGTCCATACGCTGGTGCTCAGTGATATCTCCAAGCATGGAGTCGTAAAACACCAGGCTCAGGGAATAGCCCACCTTGGCCAGAACGAAGATGATGAGAAAGCTTTTCCAAGTGTGGGCAAAGCCCAGCAGCAGACAGCCCAGAGCCCCCAGTATAACGGAGGCGAGAAACAGGGGCTTTTTTCGGGCCTGCCGGTCTGCCGCCGTGCCCAGCAAGGGCCCAGTGAGGGCCACGATAAGGGTGGCGGCGGAGGCGGCATAGCCCCAATAGGCCAGATAGGTGACGGAGTCCAGGCCTCCGCTCTGGGCCAGGGAATTGAAATATATGGGAATGATGGTGGATACAAGCAGTATGAAAGCGGAATTGCCTACATCGTAAAGTATCCATTTCTTCTCTTGGGATGTGAGTTTAAATTTCATTTCTCTGCTCCCTTTCCGTCCCGGCGAGGCAGGAATCAAAATTGTATTCGTACAGCAGATCGTAATTCATGCGGCCCTGGGCGCTGTCGGAAAAATCGTCTATGAGGCGCAGGGCGGTGTCCATGGCCGGGGGAAAGAGCTCCAGCAGCTCCGGCTCCCGCTCCTCCGCCCCGGAGGAGGCAAGAAACATCCCCAGCCTCTCCTCCCGGCCGAAGAGCTTGAGAACCCCTTTCACCAGCTCCAGGGCAGGCCCTTCTCTCAGGCCCAGAAAAGCGTCGAAAAACTTCATGCCCAGCATGGCCCGGTAAAGCTGCCCCGGACTAAGTCCCGGGAACAGAGGGGCGATGATCCGCCCTGCGGCCAGGGAGGGCCGGAGCTGCCGGAGCCGCACTCCCGGGCGTATCTCCAGAGAGTCGGCTCTGAGGAGGGCCCTGTCCAGCTCCGCCTCCTGTTCCCCGTGGCTGGGTCCGCCCAGGGCAACCACTCTGTTTATATAACCGTGGCAGTGGAGGTCCAGGGCAAAGTGGCAGATAAAGCCGCATATATAGGCGTTGAGCTCCGGGGAAGGACTGCGGCGCAGCAGCTCTCCCGCCGGACGGAAGAAGTTCAAAGCGGCCTGACTGTGGATGAGAGTGCCCCGCTGCCCCACCGGATTGGAGCGCAGGGGCTGGTAGTAAAAAAGAGGATCCGGGCCCTGGAGACCCAGGTCAAAAAAGCTCCTGCGGCTTTCAATGGCGGAGCCCAGGGCCCCGGGCAGCCGGGCGAGCACGTCCCGACCGAAACGGTAATGAGCGTAGGCGGCTGGCATGGCACAGCTCCTTTCTGAAGGCTTCATTCTTCAAAGGCCGGCTTGAAAAGAAGCCGGCCTTTGGAAAAAAGAGATTTATTTTGAAGCGAGCTGACGCACGCAGCGGCAAAGGAGCTCCGCACCCTTGCGCAGATCCTCATAATCGGTCCACTCCTCGGGCACGTGGCTGCGGCCGTCTTTGCTGGGTACGAAGATCATGGCCACGTCGCAGAGGGAACCCATGACCATGGCGTCGTGACCGGCGCCGGAGAGCATCTTCCGGGTGCTGATGCCCGCCTGGGCGGCCTGCTGCTCCAGGAGCTCCTGCACCTCCGGCTTCATAAGCACCGGCTGAGCGGTGAGCTTTTCAACAATACGGAAGCTGAGGCCCGGGTTCTCGGCTTGGCTCTGCTCCAGAGAGGCTTTGACGGCGGAGATGACCTTGTCCACGCTTTCCAGAGTCTTGCTGCGGCAGTCGATGTCAAAGAGGGTCTCCTTGGCCACAATGTTGAAGGCTCCGGGCTGGGTCTCCACCCGGCCGAAGGTGACCACGGTGCCGTCATCCAGTTCCTTGGCCTTGTCGGTCCCGGCCACAATGGCTCTGGCTGTGGCAAGCATGGTGTCGGCACGCATATTAAGAGGTGTTGTGCCCGCATGGTCGGAGCGGCCGTAGACATACACGTTGAAGCACTTGATGCCCACGATGGCCTCAACTATGCCCACATCCACCTTTTCCTTTTCCAGCACCGGGCCCTGCTCGATATGCAGCTCCAGGAACATGCCTATCTCGCCCTTTTTCCGCCGGGCCTCATCTGCCTTGGCAGGGTCCAGACCGTATTCCCGCATGGCCTGAGCCATGGATACGCCCTCGCTGTCCTTATAGCTTTCCAGCTCATTTTCGTAGAGCTGGCCGCACATGGCCCGGCTGGCAAAGAGACCGCCGCCGAAGCGGGCGCCTTCCTCCTCGGGCAGGGCCACAAACTCGATGGGACGCTCCGGCACGAAGCCCTCGTCATGGAGAGTGCGGGCCGTCTCAAGAGCGGCCACCACGCCGGCTGCGCCGTCGAAGCGGCCGCCGGTTTTTACCGTGTCAAAATGGCTGCCGGTCATTATTATGGGGGCGGAGGGGTTCTTGCCCTCCATGCGGCCTATCACGGTGCCCACTGCATCCTCCCGGACGGAGAGCCCGGCGGCCTTCATCTGAGCGACAATATAGTCTCTGGCCTGAGCAAACTCCTTGGTGTAGGTGAAACGGGTGCAGCCTATGCCCTGCACCTGGGAATACTGAGCCAGGGACTCGATATCTTTTTGAATACGTTCAACTTTGGTTTTCATTTTTGTGATACTCCTTAAAAATAGAATACGCCTTTGATTCTAACATGAAGACAATGAATGTCAATACAAAAAGGAGAGGGCTGCTGCCCTCTCCGAAAAATTTTACTCTGTTCTTACAATAATCACATCAAGGGTGACAGGGCCTTCAGGAGAAAGCCCAGCAGCTTTATGCTCAGCTTTTCCCGGCTCATAAAATCCGGCAGGACCTGAGCGGAGCGGGCAATGGTGTTTTCCACATCCGCCTTGATATCCCCTATGCAGTCCACCCCGTAGAGATAAGCGGCGCACTCAAAGTGGTGATACAGGCTGCGGTAGTCCAGATTGATGGTACCCACCACCGCCTTCCTGTCGTCGGAGACAAAGACCTTGGCATGGACGAAGCCCGGGGTATATTCGTAAATCTTCACCCCGGAGGCCAGCAGAGCGGTATAGTGGGTCTTGGCCAGGGCCCAGGGCATTTTCTTGTCGGGTATGCCGGGCAGCACCAGACGTACGTCCACTCCCCGCTCGGCGGCAAATTTCAGGGCCGTCTCCATCTCCCCGTCCAGTATCAGGTATGGGGACATGATATACACATAGTCTCTGGCCCGGTTGAGAATGTCCATGTACACCCGCTCGCCGGCTTTGTCGCTATCCAGGGGGCAGTCCCCGTAGGGCAGCACATAGCCTTTTGCCTCCTGCCGCGGACGGCAGGGATAATTAAGATAGCGGTCTATATCCGGCTCTTTTTCATCCACGTTCCACATCTGCAAAAACATCAGGGTAAAGCTCTTTACCGCCTCCCCCTGGAGCATGACGGCGGTATCCTTCCAATGGCCGAAACGCTCCCGGCGGTTTATGTACTCGTCCGCCAGGTTCACCCCGCCGGTAAAGGCGGTGTGCCCGTCGATAACGCAGATTTTTCTGTGGTCCCGGTAGTTGTAGTAGGTGGAGACGAAGGGGGTCATGGGGGCAAACATCTTGCACTGGATGCCCAGCTCCCGGAGACGTTTCGGATAGTCGGTGGGCAGTGTGGAGAATTCGCAGGTGCCGTCATACATCACCCGGACTTCCACACCCTGGGCGGCCTTTTCTGCCAGGATTTCCAGCACCCGGCCCCACATCAGACCCTCATCGATGATGAAATATTCCATAAAAATAAAGTGCTCCGCCTGCTCCAGCTGCCGGAGCAGCTCCGCCCACTTGTCCTCGCCCAGGGGGAAATACTTCACATCGGTGTGCTTGTAGACGGGGAAGCAGCCGCTGCGCCGGAGATAATGGGCC
Organism: uncultured Oscillospiraceae bacterium; assembly: GCA_944385705.1. GTDB lineage: Bacteria > Bacillota > Clostridia > Oscillospirales > Oscillospiraceae > Limivicinus. The sequence continues at coordinate 8,570 of CALWYF010000011.1, forward strand.
AGGGCGGCGGTGCCGGGGCTCTCTTCCCTCAGACTCTTTATCACCTCCGGGTCCTGAGTGATGGAATCCCGGGTGCCCTCCATAAGAAATTCCAGGCGCTTTTTCAGAATGCGCATACCCAGATTGCTGCGGGTATAGCAGTACAGGGGAGCGCCCAGGGCGGGGAAGAGGGCTATTACCAGCAGCCAGGTTATCTTTGCTGAAGCATCGGTGTCGGTGTTGAGCAGGTAGAGGCTCATAAAGGCGGAAAAACTCAGGGACAGAGCTACAAAATGGGGCAGGTATTCCCGGAGCCAGTAGATGAACGCAAAGGCCAGGAACAGTTGGAAAAGCAGCAGAAGCACAAAGAGCCCCAGACGGCTGAACACCGCCCGCACCAGACCCTTCTGTCCCTTTTTCAAAAGCCGCAGTCCGGGGCTGCGCTCTTCGTCCTGATAGCCGATTTTCGTTTTGTCGTTCATGTCTTGCTCTGCTCCTCCGCCCGGTACATGTGATATTGTATATCAGTATACAGCCCCCAGGCTCCAAGTTCAACTCCCGGTGGGGAAAAATCCATTAAGGCCTTGCAAAAAACAGAGTTTTTTGGCATAATCTCCGGGAGAAAGAAGTGATGTGAATGCCTATAAAAATAATAGCCTTCGACCTGGACGGCACCCTGCTGGACGATAAAAAACAGATATCGGAAGAAAACCTGAAGGCCCTGAAAGCCGCTGCCGCCGCCGGGGCATTGCTGGTGCCCGCCACCGGGCGGATATATACCGGCATTCCCCAGACCCTGAGAGAGCTGCCGGGGCTGAGATACTGCCTGACCATAAACGGGGCCTATGCCTACGACGCCGGAGAGGACAAAAACCTCTACAGCGCCGAGATGCCGGCGGAGCTGTGCCTGCGCCTCATAGAGCACATGGAGAGCCTGCCGGTGATATATGACTGCTATCAGGACAACTGGGGCTTTATCTCCCGGCATATGCTGGAGCAGGCGGCGGAATACATACCCGACCCGGGGATACTCAAAATGATGTGGGACCTGCGCACCCCGGTGGACAGTCTCTATGACACGCTTAAGGAGAAGGGCAGGCCGGTGCAGAAAATGCAGATGCACTTTAAAGACCCGGAGCTGCGCCGCCGGGAACTGGAGCTGCTGCCCCGGCTCTTCCCGGAGACGGCGGTGTCCTCCTCACTGCCCTGGAACATTGAGATAAACAGCATTGACGCCACCAAGGGCAAGGCTTTGAAAAATCTCTGCTCCGCCTTGAATATAGACTTGAAGGATACCCTGGCCTTCGGCGACGGCACCAACGACCTGGACATGATAAGGACCGCCGGAGTGGGCGTGGCCATGGGCAACGCCGTGGATGAGCTGAAACAGGCCGCCGACTGGGTGGCTCCAACAAATATGAAAAACGGCGTGGCCACCGGTATCTACCGCTTCATGGAGCTGTAAGGACAACTGACCTTATAAAAATGCCTTAAACTGGGGATTGATAACAAGGCCGGTCTTGACTAAGATATAGCCGAAATCCCTTAGGAGGCATGAACAATGAAGAGAGTAGTTACTTTGCAGGACATATCCTGCCTGGGCCGCTGCAGCATCACCGTAGCCCTGCCGGTCATTTCCGCCATGGGCGTGGAGTGCGCCATAGTACCCACGGCGGTGCTGTCCACCCATACGATGTTCAAGGGCTTTACCGTCTGCGACCTGTCGGACCAGATAGAGCCTATCACCCGCCACTGGCTCAGCCAGGGCATAAAATTCGACGCGGTTTACACCGGTTACCTGGCCAGCGAGGACCAGTGCGGCCAGACGGTGGACTTTATAAAGAGCTTCAAGACCGGGGACAATATGGTCATTGTGGACCCGGCCATGGCCGACCACGGCAAGCTCTATCCCGCCTTCGGCCCGGACTTCCCCAAGGCCATGGCAAAGGTCTGCGGCCAGGCCGATCTGATACTGCCCAACCTCACCGAGGCGGCTTTCCTTACCGGTACCCCTTATCAGGAGCGGTGGAGCGAGGCTGAGGTGAAGCAGCTTCTGGAAAAGCTCCTGGCTCTGGGCTGCAAGTCCGCAATGATAACCGGCTACGGCGGCGCTGATGGCAAGACCGGCTTTGCCGCCATGGACAGTGAGGGCCGGACCCTCAGCTACAGTCATACCCTGCTGCCGGTGAGTTACCACGGCACCGGGGACATCTTCAGCTCCGCCGTGGTGGGAGGCCTGATGCGTGGCCTGAGCCTGAGAGAGGCCGGCGTTATTGCTGCGGATTTTGTCTCCCGCTGCATAGAGTACACCTCAGCCCAGCCCAACGCCCCCTGGTACGGCGTGGAGTTTGAGGCCCTGCTGCCGGAGCTGATGGAGAAGCTTAAGTAAATAAAAAGAGACAACACGGCGGCGGGAGAAATCCCGCCGCTCAGCTTGTGGAAGAAGACCAAGTCTTCTTCCACAAAAAAGATTGCACTGCGCTCCATGCCTCGGTTGTACGCCGAGGGCGTTCAATTCGACACTTCGCTCCGTGAGAAGTGTTTTCTGCGACGCACATGTCGCCGCAGAAAACGATTGTATTTATTTTTTCGCTGAGGCGAAAAAACTCTGCGAGGCTTTTTCTACAGTCTAGGCGGCGGGAGAAATCCCGCCGCTGATTTTTTTTGGAAAGGCATGTATAATATTCCTGAGCATAGGCCAAAATAGCCTCGTAAACCAATACTTTACGGAGGTTTTGAACTATGAGCAGCAACAGCTCCGGCAAGAGGCTGGAGGGATTTTTTACCGGAAAGGGCTTCTACATAGTCCTTTTCCTGTGCGCCGCAGTGATCGGCGTGTCGGCCTGGATGATGGCCGCCGGGAATGAGACTATGGAAGACCTGAACAAGACCAACGATATCAGCCTGGAGAACAAGAGGGTGGAGACCATCATCGTGCCGCCCCAGACCAGCAAGGAGCCGGAAGCTTCCGACACCGCCGGGACGGAGACCCAGCCCCAGCAGGACACCTCCGCCCTGCCTCAGCAGCAGGAGGAGAACGCTGCCGACACCATGACCGAGGATCTGACCCAGGTCTGGCATGAGGGGGACGTAATGGAGGTCATGGCCCCGGCCTATATCTGGCCCGTCCAGGGCGAACTGGAGCGAAAGCACCAGATGGACTCCCTGGCCTACGACGTGACCATGCGGGACTGGCGCACCCATGAGGGTATAGATATCAGCGCCGCCCTGGGCACTACCGTCACCGCCTCCCACTCAGGTACGGTGTCGTCCGTAGAGAACGACGACCTCTACGGCACGGTGGTGACCATTGACCACGGGGACGGCAGCAGCAGCGTTTACGCTAACCTTGCGGATACCCCCACGGTGAGCGTGGGAGATTGGGTGGACAGCGGCAGCGTCATCGGCTCCGTGGGCACCACCGCCCTGTGTGAGATCGGCCAGGGTACCCACCTGCACTTTGCCGTCTATGTGGACGGCCAGAGCGTGGACCCCCTGACTTACCTGCCCGCATAAGAAAAAACCGGAAAAATTGTGGTTTTAAAAGGCCGGGTTTCGGATTGCTTCCGAGACCCGGCCTGAGACTGTCAAAAAACTTATGGTATAAGTATAGACAATAGAGCAGCGGGGGAGCGCGAGGGGGCAAGACCCGCCTCGCAGTACAATAACCCGCCACAGAAAAGCCTTGATTTACAAGGCTTTTTGAGCGCAGCAGCATTTTGCCAAGGGCAAAATGCTTGGCGGGAGAAGCGCAGTCAAAAAAGCCTGGGAGGGCTTTTTTGACAAGCTGCCGCAGCCCGGAGAATAGCTTCTCCGGGCTGCGGTTTTTGATTTTGTTAGCCTGCCCGCAGGCAGAGCAACTTAATGTTTATTAAGAATTATTTATCGTTTTTCGATAAATAATTCTTGACAAGCGATATCAGCCGTGCTATGCTCCAGGTACGGAAAAGGAAGGGAGCGATGGTATGAACTGGAGCAAGGACAAGAGCATAGTCCTCTCCCAATTTTGTGTTTGCGCCTTTGGACTGCTGCTGGCGGTGCTGGATGTTTTCGGCTACTGGCTGGTGGGCTTCTTCATCCAGCTGAGGAATATGAACTGGCAGCTGGGGGCGGTGATACTGGCGGCGGTATATGTGTGCAGCATCTTTGCCTGGATGGTGCTGTGGCGGCTGTGGAAGCTGCTGGGGAATATAAAGGCGGCAAGGGTCTTCATCCCGGAGAATATAGGCCACATGCGCACCGTCAGCTGGTGCTGCGCCGCAGTGGCCCTGGTATGCCTCCTGGCAAGTCTGGCATACCTGCCCTTTTTCATCTGCGCCATGGCCTCGGCCTTTATGGCCCTGATAGTCCGTATAGTGAAAAACGCCTTCCAGCAGGCCCTGCTGATGAAGGACGAACTGGACTTTACGGTGTGAGGGCGGGCCTATGGAAATACTTGTGAACCTGGACGTGATGATGGCAAAGCGGAAAATATCCGCAACGGAGCTTGCCCAGCGGATAGATATAAGCCCCGCCAATCTCTCCATTTTGAAAAACAACAAAGCCCGGGCCATACGCTTTTCCACCCTCATGGCCCTGTGCCATGAGCTGCAGTGCCAGCCCGGGGATATACTGGAATTTATCGACGACTGAGGAGGCGGACATGGATGACAACAATTTGAAGGAAAAGCCGGGCTTTTCCCTGAGACCCGGGGAGCTTGCCTGCGCTTTGCTCATGTACCCTGCGGCTTACATATATACCGTGTTTTTCGGCTCGAGAAACGACAGGCTATGGTTCGGCGTTTTCGTACTGCTGTTCATAGCCATAACTGAGATACTGAACCGGGGCAGACCCCACCCGAAAGAGAGCTGGGTGTGGCTGGGCTGCGTGCTGCTGATGAGCGCCTGCGTCGCTTTCGGCTGGGGCCGGGTATGGGAATACGGACTGACCATGCTCATGGTACACCCCCTGGCGGTGTGGTGGGTCCTGAGCCGCAGCGGCCGCCTTGCGGAGGGAGAGAGCGGACACCTGCTGCCCCTGGACGCCGCAAACGGTTTCTTTACGATACCCTTTGGAAATTTTGCCCTGCGCATTCGCTGCATTGTCCAGGGTCTGAGAGGCCGGGACCGGGGAGAGAGCAGGGATAAAAAACGGCCCTGGGCGGCGCTGCTGGCAGTGCTGGCGGCTCTGGTACTGCTGAACGGAGCCCTCACGGAACTTGCGGAGGCCGACCAGGGCTTCGGCAAGCTTACGGCGGATATCCTGGACCTGTTCAGCTTCGACCTGGGCGACCACTTTGCCACCTATGTCTTCCGCTTTATAGTCAGTCTGCCGGTGGGCGCCTGGCTCTTTGGCCTGATAGCCGGGAGCCTGCGCAGCGATGAGGAGAAGCTCCGGGCCCAGGCTGCGGCGGTGAACGGATTCCTGCCCAGGCTGAGGACGGTGCCGGAGCGGCTGTGGACCGTGGTGATGGCGGTGTTTGCGGCAGTGTACATTCTCTTCTTTGCGGTGCAGAGCAGCTACCTTTTCGGGGCCTTCAGCCGGACTCTGCCGGAGGACTTTACCGTGGCCCAGTACGCCCGGGAGGGCTTCTTTGAACTGTGCCGGGTGATGGCCATCAACTTCAGCCTTCTCTACCTGGTGAGCCGCAGCAGCGCAAGGCCTCTGAGGGAGGACAGGGTGCAGCGCATCGCCGCAACTCTTCTCATTGCTGCGGGCATGGTCTTTGCGGTGATAGCCATGTCAAAGCTGGTACTGTATATAATGTGCTTCGGCTTTACCCCCAAGCGGCTGCAAAGCAGCTGGCTGGTGCTGCTGCTGTTCATGGGCTGCGCCGCCTGCCTTTACAGCCTGTGGACGGGGAAGAAGAGCTTCAAATACTGGATGATGTACGGGGCGGTGAGCCTGGCGCTGCTGCATCTGTATTGAGGAGGTGGGAAAATGCTGCCTGTGCTTTTGCCTCTCATAGCCTTTGCCCTGCCGGTCTTGGTCATAGTCCGCAATGAAAAGCGGCCGGTGGGTCGCCCCTGGCTCTTTTCCCTGGGCAGCTTTGCCGCCGCTCTGGGGGCCCTGTGCCAGGAGCTGTGGGTATTCAGCCGCCGGGCGGAGAACGGGGATGTCTCCGGCATACTGGACACCGCCGGGGCAGTGCTGGTCATAGGAATAGGGATAAGTCTCATTTGCCTGGTGCTGAATCTCATAGCCCTGGGCCTGAGCTACGGCGACGGCGAAAGCTCCTGCTGAAAAGTCTTGTAAAGCAAAGGAATCGCTCTTGCATTTGTCGGAGGTATTCGGTACAATACAAGGGCGATTTTTTGTTTTTTCGAGGTAATTATGGGAATCAGATCTCTCGTAGGCGACAGGGCCTTCTACCGGCGGCTTTTCACCGTAATGCTGCCCATCCTGGTGCAGAACATTATCACCAACTTTGTAAACCTTCTGGACAACGTCATGGTGGGTCAGGTGGGCACCGAGCCCATGTCCGGCGTGGCCATAGTCAACCAGCTGCTGTTTGTATTCAACCTATGTATTTTCGGAGGCCTGGCGGGAGCGGGGATATTCACTGCCCAGTTCTACGGGAAAAAGGACAATCAGGGCATTGCCGAGAGCATAAGGGGCAAGATATACATTGCCGCCGGGGTCCTGGCCATAGCTCTGTTTGTACTCATAGCCTACGGTGAAGAGCTGATAATGCAGTTCATCCACGAGGGGGAGGAGGGCCTGGACATGGCCGCCACCCTGGAATACGGCAAGGACTACCTGAAGGTAATGCTTTTGCAGGTCTTCCCCTTCGCAGTGATGCAGATATATTCCAGCACTCTTCGAGAGACCGGGGAGACGGTGCTGCCCATGAAGGCGGGGATTGTTGCGGTGCTGGTGAATCTCACCGGCAACTATATCCTTATCTTCGGCAAGCTGGGGGCCCCGGAACTGGGGGTGGTGGGCGCTGCCATAGCCACGGTGATATCCCGCTATGCCGAGTGCCTCATCGTGGTCATCTGGACCCACACCCACAAACAGCGCTGCCCATACATAAGCCAGGTGTACAGGAGCCCACGCATCCCGGCGGAGCTGGTGAGGAAGATAGTCTTCATGGGTCTGCCTCTGCTGGTGAACGAGCTTCTGTGGTCCGGGGGCATGACCATGCTCAACCAATGCTATTCCGTCCGGGGCCTGGAGGTGGTCTCCGCCATGAACATCTCCACCACGGTGTCAAACCTCTTCTTCTGCGCCTTCTTTGCCATGGGCAACACCGTGGCCATAATGGTGGGGCAGCTGCTGGGGGCGGGCAAGCTGGAGCAGGCCGTGGAGGAGGACAGGAAGCTCATCGCCTTTGCCGTGGTGCTCTGCGCCGCCGTGGGGGTGGTGATGGCGGCTCTGGCTCCGGCCATACCCCAGATATACAACACCACTTCCACAGTGAAGAGACTGGCGGAAAGCCTGCTGCTGGTGGTGTCCGTGACCATGCCGGTCCACGGTTTCAACAACGCCTGCTTCTTTACTCTCCGCTCCGGGGGCAAAACCATCATAACCTTCCTTTTTGACAGCGTCTATCTCTGGGTACTGTGCGTGCCTCTGGCCTTCATCCTGTCCAGATTCACCGCTGTGCCCATCCTGCCCCTGTTCATCGCCGTGCAGCTGCCGGACCTCGTAAAGGCGGCCATGGGTTACGTGATGGTGAAAAAGCGCATGTGGGTTAAAAATCTGGTAAAAGACTGATACTTCTTTTCGGGAGGTGCGGTTCATGGAAGAAAAAAAGCTGCTGAAGAGGCTGAATGCCTCCAAACTTCTGCTGTGGCTCATCTTAGCTGGTGTGTTTGCCCTCATGCTGCTGTGCAACCTGAAAACCCCAATGATAGCCGACGACTATGCCTACTGCTTCAGCTTTGCCGACGGGCAGAGGGTGGACAGCCTGGGGGATATCTTCGCTTCCATGGCGGCCCATCGCCTGTGGATGAACGGCCGGGTAATAGCCCATTTCCTGGTGCAGCTGTTTCTCATGCTGCCGCCCCTGGTCTTTGACGTTTTAAACAGCGCCGTTTTTGCCGCCACCTTGTATCTCACCGCCTCCCTGGCCCGGAAAAAAGGGGAGAGGGGAACGCTGCCGCTCCTGGGGGCCTTTTGCCTGCTGTGGATATATACTCCCGCCTTCGGACAGGTCTTCCTCTGGCTGGACGGCTCGGTGAACTACCTGTGGTCGGTGCTCTTTTCCCTGCTGATGCTGAAGGCCTATGTGCTTAAATTCCGGGAGGACAGGGAACTGCCCAAAGTCTGGGGCTGGCTTTTCCCGGTGTTCTGCTTTGCCGTGGGAGCTTTCTGCGAGCCCTCTGCCGTGGGCACCATATTCTGCTGCGCCCTGCTGCTGGCCCTGGGCAGGATACTATATAAGCAGCGTCTGAGCCCACTGCTGCTGATCTCCCTGGCCGCCGCCTTTGCCGGCTTGCTGTATATGATACTTGCTCCCGGGGAAGTGAACAATAAATCCGCCACCATGACCATCTCCGGGCTGGTCTACGGCTTTGTCAACTCCATGGAGCTGTACCGGCAGCTGTGGCCCCTGCTGCTCATATACCTGGCCCTGGCCTTTGCCGCCTGGCAGTTCAAGGTACCGCCTAGACAGCAGCTGCTTGCTCTGAGCTTTATCCTGGCCTCCCTGGCGGGAGTGTTCGTGCTGAGCTTTGCCGGGTATGCCCAGCCCCGCTCCGCCTGCTACGGCTGCTTCATGGCCGTGGCCGCCTCGGCGGCACTGTTCCCGGCGGTGCTGGAGAGCCGTTTTCAGCCTGCTGCACTCTTCGCCCTCACCGCCGCATTGACTGCCACCTTGTACTGGGGGGCCGTGGGCGTGCAGGATATCTGCGAGAGCTGTGCCCAGCAGGAGAGAAATGAAACCCTTATCCTGGAGGCCGTGAATACGGGAGCCGGGGATGTGACGGTGGAGCCGGTATACTTTGCCACAAAATACAGCTCCGGCTGGGACCTGAGCTATATAAGCCAGGACCCCTCCGCCTGGAACAATGTGTACATGGCGGAATATTACGGACTGGACAGTCTGCGCCTGGCAGAATAGAAGCTGAAAACTCAAAACTGCCGCCCCGGCTGACACGAGCGGGCGGCAGTTTTTACATCATATATACGGACAGCGGAAGTCCTCAGCACTGCTGAAGGCGCAGCATCTCCCGGCGGAGCCGGTCGATTATGCGCTTTTCCAGGCGGCTGATGTAGCTCTGGGATATGCCCAGCATATCCGCCACCTCCTTCTGGGTGTACTCCTTCCCGGCGGGCAGGCCGAAGCGCAGCAATATTATCTCCCGCTCCCGTTTATCCAGGGAGTCTATGGCCTCCATGAGCATCTGCCGGTCCGCGTCGTCCTCCAGAGGACGGTACACCTCGTCCTCCTCGGTGCCCAGAATGTCCGAGAGCAAAAGCTCATTGCCGTCCCAGTCGGTGTTGAGAGGCTCGTCAAAGCTCACCTCAGTGCGCTGGGAGTTTATCTTGCGCAGGTACATGAGTATCTCGTTCTCGATGCAGCGGGAGGCGTAGGTGGCAAGCTTGATGTTCTTGCCGGAGTTGAAAGTGTTCACCGCCTTTATTAGGCCGATGGTGCCTATGGATATAAGATCCTCGATGTTGATGCCGGTGTTTTCAAAGCGCTTGGAGATGTACACCACCAGGCGGAGGTTATGTTCTATCAGCTGCTGCCGGGCTTTCTCGTCTCCCAGCTGCAGGGCCTTTATGGCCTCTTCCTCCGCAGCTCTTTCCAGGGGCGGCGGCAGGGTGTCGCTGCCGCCTATGTAAAAAACCGGCGGCGGTTCTATTCCAAGGATGTTGAATATCTGGTCACGGATAAAGACTATTTGGGGCTTGCAAAGCATATAAAGGTTCCTCCATGGGATTAATAGATTACGGGGCAAAGGCCTAGATTATGCCGTCGAAGCCGGGCCCGGCGGCCTTGGGGGACAGAGCTACCAGCCGGTCCCGGTCCTCCCGGCCGTCTATCAGCAGCTTGTCGGGCTTGAACACCGGCAGGAGGCCGCCGCCCCCCAGGGCGGAAAAGGGGATGAGCCGCAGCCGCCCCGTCAGCTCCGGAAAGGCGGCGGCGGAGCGGAGCAGCTCCACCGGGTCGGCTATATCCAGCAGGGAGGCGGCAGGGCCGAAGAGCTCTCTCAGAGCCTGGGGGCACACTACCGCCACCGGGGCGCCGCTGATGGGGTCCGTAAGACAGTTGCCGCTGTCCACCATGGCGCTGAGACGGCAGCTGCGGCGGAGCAGCTGTATCTCAAGAAGCCTTGTGCCGTGGCCGGAGGCCCCGGGGGCGGCGGAAAATATGAGGCGCAGTGCTCCGTAGGCCAGCAGAAAGCACACAGTCAGCAGCCGCAGGTCCAGGCGGATATAGCCGAAGTTCAGCTCCAGGGCCCAGAGGGCGCCGCCCAAAGCGGCGGAGAGGGCCAGGAACACCCCGGCACAGGCCGCCCCCCGGCGCTGCCCGGCATAGGCTATAAGGAGCATTACTCCGCCGAAGACCGCTTTCCACAGGGGAGAGGCCAAAAAGCCGAAGCCGGGCACAAAGACCAGCACAGAGTAGGCGGCGCCCAGCAGCGCCGCCATAAAATACCTGCCCCGCCTGAGAGGCAGGGCGCATAGCCGGGCGGCACACAGGCACAGAAGGTAGTCCGCCAGCAGGTTTGAGAGGAAAAGACTGTCTGCATAGATGATCTCCATGGCCTGAGTATAGCACCGGCAGGCTGCACAATTTGTCAATTGGGAATTGTCAAACAGGCCCCGCTGTGGTAAAATCTATGAGAAATTTATGTATATGATGCCTCGGAGCGCCCGGGGCGCAGGCCCCCGGGGCCGGAAGGGATAAGAGAATATGAGCTTTGTGTATAAGCGGGTGCTTATAAAAATAAGCGGCGAGGCCTTGGCAGGAGAAAAGGGGACGGGCTTTGACTTCGACTTCGTCTCCCGCGTCTGCCGGACGGTGAAGAGCTGTGTGGATGAGGGACTGGAAGCAGGCATAGTCATAGGCGGCGGCAACTTCTGGCGGGGCGTGAAGGACGGCGCAGGAAAAGTGGAGCGTGTCAGCGCCGACCGCATGGGCATGCTCGCCACCTGCATGAACTGCCTGGCTGTCTGCGATGTGTTCCGGCAGCTGGGGGCCAAGGCCCGCATCCAGACCGCCGTGGACATCCAGGGCGTGGGCGAGCGCTATGACACCACAAAGAGCATAGAATACATGCAGCAGGGGAACATCGTCCTCTTCGGCGGCGGCAGCGGCTCTCCCTTCTTCTCTACCGACACCGCGGCAGTGCTCCGGGCGGCGGAGATTCACGCCGACGCCATACTCCTGGCCAAGAACATCGACGGAGTCTACAGCGACGACCCCAGGAAAAATCCCCAGGCAGTGCGCTTTGACAGCATAGGCTACGACGAAGTCCTGGCAAGGCACCTGGCCGTTATGGACACCACGGCCACCAGCCTGGCCATGGACAACAACATCCCCGTCATCGTCTTTGCCCTGGCCCAGCCGGAGAATATCCGCCGGGTGCTCATGGGCGAGGATGTGGGCACCACGGTAAAGTAAAGAAAATTTTTTGGATATACTTACAACAGGAGGAAGCAATATGTCTGACTACAGCCAATTTGAAAACAAGATGAAAAAGACCTGCGAGTCTCTCAGCACTCAGCTGGCCACACTGAGAGCCGGCCGGGCAAACGCCTCCGTGCTGGACCAGATCCAGGTGGACTATTACGGTTCCCCCACACCCATCCAGCAGGTGGCCTCCATTGCCACCCCGGACCCCCGCACCCTGGTTATCCAGCCCTGGGACGGCTCCGTGCTCAAGGGCATAGAGAAGGCCATCCTGGCCTCCGATCTGGGCCTCAACCCCCAGAACGACGGGCGCATCATACGCCTGGTTTTCCCGCCCCTCACCGAGGAGAGACGTAAGGATCTGGTAAAGCAGACCAAGAAATATGCCGAGGAGAGCAAGGTGGCAATCCGCAACATTCGCCGGGACGCCATCGAGAAGTTCAAGAAGCAGCAGAAGGCTTCGGAGATCACCGAGGACGATTACAAGATAGCCGAGAAAGACGTGCAGAAGCTCACCGACGACTTCATCAAGGAGATAGACAAGATAGCCGACAAGAAGGAAAAGGAACTGCTGGAAATCTGATATGGCTGATATTACAAACAATAGGGCGGGGAGCCAGGCCGGGCCTGGGGTTCCCCGCCATATTGCCATCATACTGGATGGCAACGGCCGCTGGGCCAAGAAGCGGGGGCTGCCCCGCACCGCAGGACATATGGCCGGGGCGGAGACCTTCCGGCGCATAGCTACATACTGCAAAAACATAGGCGTTGAATACCTGACGGTGTACGCCTTCTCCACCGAGAACTGGAAACGCCCGGAGGAAGAGGTGGGCACCATCATGAAGCTGCTGGGGCGCTACCTGGATGAGGCCATACGCACCATGGAGAAGGACCACATCCGCATGAAGGTATTCGGTGAGCTGGCAAGACTTAGTCCCCAGCTCCGGGAGATGGTGGATCGCACCGACGAAATCTCCCAGCACTACCGGGGCTTCCAGGCCAACATATGCCTGAACTACGGGGGAAGGGACGAAATTGTCCATGCCGCCCGGCGCTACGCTCAGGACTATGCCGCAGGGAAGGTCCAGGGAGAGCTCAGCGAGGAGCAGTTTGGAAACTACCTCTACTCTGCCGGCATCCCCGACCCGGATCTGCTCATCCGTCCCGGCGGGGAGATGCGCATATCCAACTTCCTGCTGTGGCAGTGCGCCTATGCGGAGTTCTACTTCACCGACGTGCTCTGGCCGGATTTCACCCCGGAGGAACTGGATAAGGCCATTGCGGAATTCAATCGCCGGGACCGGCGCTATGGCGGAGTGAAGAACCCATGACGGAAATTCAGGAGAGGCTCTTTGAGCTGAAGGACGAGAAGTACCGGGACTTTAACGCCTCCCTCATCCCAACGGTGGATAAGTCCATCGTGATAGGAGTGCGGGTGCCGGTTCTGAGGAAGCTGGCAAAGGAGCTGAAGGGCAGCGTCCAGGCGGCTCAGTTTATGGCCGCCCTGCCCCATCATTACCACGAGGAGAACCTGCTCCAGGCCCTTTTGATAAACGAAATAAAGGACTTCGGGGGCTGCATGGAAGCCCTGGAGCTTTTTCTGCCTTTTGTGGACAACTGGGCGGTATGCGACATGCTGGGGCCAAAGGCCCTGGCAAAGGACAGAGAAAGGCTGATGGGAGCCATACTGCTGTGGCTGAAGTCGGAGCATCCATATACCCAGCGTTTTGGAATATGTATGCTCATGAGCCATTTCCTGGACGAGAACTTCAGGGAGGAATACCTGGAGTTGGTGGCGGGAGTGCGCTCCGAGGAGTACTATGTGCGCATGATGCAGGCCTGGTACTTCGCCACGGCTCTGGCAAAGCAGTATGACAGCGCCGTCAAATACATAGAGGGGCGCAGACTGGAGAGCTGGACCCACAACAAAAGCATACAGAAGGCCCGGGAGAGCTTCAGGGTCAGCGACGAGCACAAGAAATATCTGAAAACTTTAAAGATTTAGATATAATTTAGATATATAAAGAGGAAAATATTATGGTAAAATCCATATCCGTATTGGGCTGCACCGGCTCTATCGGCCGCCAGACCATAGCCGTGGCCGAGCACACCGGCATAAAGGTTGCCGCCCTCACCGCCAACAGGAAGATAGATATGCTGGAGGAGCAGGCCCGGCGGCTGCACCCGGCTTTCGTGGCGGTGTACGATGAGGCTGCGGCAAGGCAGTTCAAGATTGCCGTGGCGGACACCGACATCCGTGTGGGCTCAGGCATGGAGGGTATTATCGAGGCTGCCACTCTGGAGGAGAGCGACTGCGTGGTCACCGCCGTGTCCGGCTCCGTGGGCCTCAAGCCCACCCTTGCGGCTATAGACGAGAAAAAGCGCATAGCCCTGGCCAACAAAGAGACCCTGGTCTGCGCCGGGGAAATCGTCATGGCCAGAGCCAGGGAGAAGGGGGCGGAGATAGTACCTGTGGATTCCGAGCACTCCGCCGTGTTCCAGTGCCTCATGGGCCGGAAAAAGGGAGAGCTGAAGAAGATACTCCTCACCGGCTCCGGCGGCCCCTTCCGGGGAAAAGCCCGGGCGGAGCTGGAGGATGTGACCCCGGAACAGGCAGTGGCCCACCCCAACTGGAACATGGGTGCCAAGATATCCGTGGACAGCGCCACAATGATGAACAAGGGCCTGGAGTTTATCGAGGCTATGCACCTGTTCTCCGTCACTCCCGACGACATCCAGGTGGTAATACACCCCCAGAGCGTCATACACTCTATGGTAGAGCTGGTTGACGGCACCGTTATTGCCCAGATGGGTGTGCCGGACATGGGACTGCCCATACAGCTGGCCCTCACCTACCCGGAGCGCCGCCCCTCCATGTTCAGCCGCCTGGACTTCACCAGACTGAAAGACCTGAGCTTTGAGGCACCGGACTTTGAAAAGACGCCCTGCCTGAAGCTGGCCATGGACTGCGCCCGCATAGGGGGCACCGCTCCCTGCGTCATGAGCGCCGCCAACGAGGTGGCCGTGGGCATGTTCCTGCGCCGGCGGCTGGGCTACAACCGCATTTACGACGCCGCCGCTTCCGCCGTGGAAAAGGTGGGGGTGGTGAAAGCGCCGGACCTGGAGACCATACTGGCTGCGGACGCCGCTGCCAGAACCTATGTTTTGGAGAATTTTTCTAAATGAGCATTCTTTACATCATCCTTGCAATACTGCTGTTCGGCCTGCTGGTCATCGTCCATGAGCTGGGCCACTTCACCGTGGCAAAGCTCTGCGGCGTGAAGGTGGAGGAATTTGCCGTGGGCATGGGCCCGGTGCTGCTGCAAAAGCAGAAGGGGGAGACCCTGTACTCCCTGCGGGCGGTGCCCTTCGGGGGCTTCTGCGCCATGGCGGGAGAGGACCAGGAGAGCGACGAGCCCCGGGCCTTCACCAATCAGGCGGCCTGGAAGCGGGCCCTTATCCTGGTGGCCGGTTCCTTCATGAACTTCCTGATGGGCTTTGTCATAGTCCTCATCCTCTACTGGAATGCCGCCGCCTTCTGGGCCCCGGTGATCGCCCAGTTCAGGGAGGACTGCCCCTATCAGGGGGAGGATGCCCTGGAGGTGGGGGACCGCTTCTACAGCATCGACGGCCACAGGATATATCAGTATCAGGATGTTACCGACTTCCTCAGCCAGGGGGACGGCACCTATGATATAGTTGTCATCCGGGACGGGGAAAAGGTGAAGCTGGAGGATTTCCACTTTGTCCCCGTGGAATATGAGGGAGAGAGCCAGAAGCTCTACGGCTTTTCCATGGGTACCGAGGAGGCCACTTTCCCGGTGAAGCTGCGTTATGCCTGGAACACCACCATGGAGTTCGGCCGCTGGGTCTGGATGGGTCTCAGCGAGCTGGTAAAGGGCAACGTGGGCGTTGAGGATATGGCCGGACCTGTGGGCATAGTGGGAATGATGGCCGAGACCGGCGAGAACGCCGAATCTACCGCCGACGCCCTGTTCAGCATTTTCTATCTGGGGGCCTTCATTGCAGTGAACCTGGCTCTGATGAACATGCTGCCCATCCCCGCGCTGGACGGGGGAAGAGTGTTTTTGCTGCTGGTGACCTGGGTGATAGAGTCCGTGAGCCGCCGGAAGCTGAATCCCAAGTATGAAGGATATATCCACGCCGCCGGCATGATGCTGCTGCTGGCGCTGATGGTTTTCGTAATGTTCAACGATATATTCAGGATAGTGACGACGTGATGGAAAAAAGAGACAGAGTAAAAAAAATAAAGGTGGGCGGAGTTGAGATAGGCGGAGGAGCGCCGGTATCCGTCCAGACCATGTGCAACACCAAGACCTGGGACGTGGAGGCCACGGCAGCGCAGATAAAGGCCATGGAGGCCGCCGGGGCCGACATCGTCCGAATCGCCATCCCGGACATGGACTCCGCCAGGGCCGTCTCCCGGATAAAGGAACAGGTGCGGGTGCCCCTGGTGGCGGATATACACTTTGATTACCGCCTGGCCCTGGAAGTGGCGGAGCGGGGCATAGACAAGATACGCATCAATCCCGGCAACATAGGGGCCGAGGAGAACGTGAAGGCCGTGGCGGACAGCTGCCGCCGGCACGGCATACCCATACGCATAGGGGTAAACGCCGGGAGCTTGGAGCCCCGGCTTTTGGAGAAGTACGGACACCCCTGCCCGGAGGCCCTGGTGGAGAGCGCAAAGGGCCATGTGGAGCTGCTTGAGAAGTTCGACTTCACGGATATCTGCATCTCCATGAAAGCCTCCTCCGTGCCCCTCACCGTGGCTGCCTACCGCCTGGCGGCGGAGGTCTTCCCCTATCCCCTGCACCTGGGAGTCACCGAGACGGGGACCGAGTGGAACGGCACCATCCAGTCCGCCGTGGGCATAGGCACCCTGCTCTGCGAAGGCATAGGCAACACCATAAGAGTCTCCCTCACCGCCGACCCGGTGCGGGAGGTCAGCGCAGGCATCGCCATAGTGAAGGCGGCGGGACTGCGCCCGGGCGGGGTGAAATTCGTCTCCTGCCCCACCTGCGGCAGAACGGAAATCGACCTGATAAGCCTTGCAGGCCAGGTGGAGCAGCGGGTGAAGGACATGCCCAGGGACATCACCGTGGCGGTGATGGGCTGCGTGGTCAACGGCCCCGGAGAGGCCCGGGAGGCGGACTACGGCATAGCCGGAGGCAAGGGCAAGGGCCTGCTTTTCAAGAAGGGGCAGGTACTGGGTACATATCCCTATGAAGAGCTCTGCGACCGGCTGATGGAACTCATAGAGAAAGACGGGGAGCGGGCATGAGCGAGCACACTCCCTTTCTCACCATCTTCCCCGGCTGTGAGGATATAAAGGGCTGCGCCGGAGGTCTGGAAAAAGCCTATGTCACCGACGTTCAGGTGGACCTGGCGGAGCTGATGCTCACGGTCTGCGCCTGGTTTCCCGCCATGCCCTCCCCGGTGGATATCTCCACCATCAGCCAGAGGCTGAAGGAGGACTACGGCCTCAGCGGCGTGGGCCTGGTGCCGGATTACCCCAGAGTAAAGCTGGCCTCCACTGCGGCCACTGCCGCCTCCGCCCCGGCACCCGGCGGCCCTCCCAAGGGGGACGTGCTCATGGGCCGGAGCATAAAGCAGAGGCCGGTGCCCATGAGCACCCTGAGCCTGGAATCCGGCAAGGTCACCGTGGAAGGAGACGTGGTGGCAGTCACCAGCCGGCGGCTCCAGAAACGGGGCAGCGCAGTGCTGTGCTTTGACATCACCGACCGTACCAACTCCATCCGTGTCTCCCGCTTCCTCCGCTCCGAGGATGACCAGAGCATTATAGACAGCATAAACGTTGGGGACCATATCATCGCCCAGGGTGAGATCATCTATTCCAAGTACGACGAGGACATGGTGCTGGACCCCAGAAACATAATGAAGGGCAAGGCCTACATAAGGCCGGACAATGCCCCGGTGAAGCGGGTAGAGCTGCATATGCACACCCGCTTTTCGGCGCTGGATGCCCTCACCGACCCGGCGGCCATTGTGAAGCGGGCGGCCTACTGGGGCATGCCCGCCATTGCCGTCACCGACCACGGTGTGGCCCAGGCCTTCCCGGATATGTGGAAGGCGGGGAAGAAGCACGGGGTGAAGATAATCTACGGCCTGGAGTGTTACTTCGTCAACGACATGGACGGCAACAGCGCCGTCATGGGCAAGAGCAAGCTGCCTCTGGACATGGAGTTTGTGGCCTTCGATATAGAGACCACCGGCCTCAACGCCCAGACCGACAGGATGACGGAGATAGGCGCCGTCATTTTCTCCGGGGGAGAGATAAAAAAGGTATTCAATACCTTCGTGGACCCGGAGCGGCACATCCCCCCGGACATCACCCAGCTCACCGGCATAAGGGACAGCGACGTGGCCGGGGCCCCCAAGGAGAAGGAGGCCATGGAGATGTTCATGGACTTCATCGGGGACAGGCCCATCATTGCCCACAACGCCCACTTTGACGTGGGCTTTATGAGCGCCGCCTCCATACGCCAGGGACTGAAATTCTCCCCGGTGTTCCTGGACACTCTGGCCCTGTCCCAGGCCCTGCTGCCGGAGCTGAAGCGCTTCAAGCTGGACATAGTTTCCAACCACCTGGGTCTGCCCCAGTTCAACCACCACAGAGCCAGCGACGACGCCATGGTGGTGGCCCGGATGATGGAGAAGTTTTTGCCCATGCTGGCCCGCCAGGGTGCAAAGACCGTGGACGATATAGAGACGGTGTACCACTCCCTGCGCCGCACCGACGTGGCCAAGAGCTACCACATGATACTGCTGGTGAAAAACCGCAAGGGACTGAAAAACCTCTATGAGATGATATCCCAGTCTTACCTGAAATACTTCCACCGCAGCCCCACCATACCCAAAAGCCTGCTGAACCAGCACCGGGAGGGCATCCTGGTGGGCTCGGCCTGCGGCATGGGCGAGCTTTACGGGGCGGTGATGAAGGGCGCCAGCGACAAGGAGCTTAAAAAGATAGCCAAGTACTACGACTATCTGGAGATACAGCCCATATGCAACAACGGTTTCCTGGTGGATAACGGCGTGGTCAGCGACGTTTCCGTATTGCAGGACTATAACCGCACCATACTGCGCATAGGCCGGGAGCTGAATAAGCCGGTGATAGCCGCCTCCGACGTCCATTTCCTGGACGCCGAGGACGAGCAGTACCGGAAGATACTCCAGGCGGCCAAGAAGTTCTCCGACGCCGACAGGGGCTGCCCCATCTTCTTCAGGACCACCGATGAAATGCTCAAGGAGTTTGAGTACCTGGGCAAAGAAGTGGCGGAGGAAGTGGTCATCACCAACACCCGGGCTATCGCCGACCAGGTGGAGGAGATAGAGCTGCTGCCCAAGGACCTGTTCCCCCCGAAAATAGAGCACTCCGCCGAGGATCTGAAAAACCTGGTCTACGGGAAGATGCACCGCATCTATGGGGCCAATCCCCCCAAGATAGTCCAGGACCGGGTGGACGTTGAGCTGAACACCATCCTGGACCACAACTACGACGTTATATACATGAGCGCCCAGAAGCTGGTGCAGAACTCCCTGGAGAACGGCTACCTGGTGGGCAGCCGTGGCAGCGTGGGCTCCTCCATAGTGGCCTACATGTCCGGCATCACCGAGGTCAACTCCCTGCCGCCCCACTATGTCTGCCCTAAGTGCTGCCACTCGGAGTTTGTGACCGACGGCAGCTACGGCTGCGGAGCGGACATGCCGGAAAAGGACTGCCCGGAATGCGGCACGCCCATGAACCGGGAGGGCTTCGACATACCCTTTGAGACCTTCCTGGGCTTCCCCGGCAACGAGAAGACCCCGGATATAGACCTTAACTTCTCCGGCGAATATCAGGCCAAGGCCCATAAATACACCGAGACCCTTTTCGGCTCGGACCATGTGTTCAGGGCCGGGACCATAGGCACCCTGGCAGAAAAGACTGCCTACGGCTATGTGAAGAAATACCTGGAGGAGCGGAACATCAAGGCCACCAAGGCGGAGGAGAACCGCCTGGCCCTGGGCCTGGTGGGCATCAAGCGCACCACAGGCCAGCACCCCGGCGGCCTGGTGGTCATACCCCAGGACATGGACGTCACCGACTTCTGCCCGGTGCAGCACCCGGCGGACGACCCCAACAGCGATATAATAACCACCCATTTTGAATACCACTGCATGGAGGCAAACCTGCTGAAGCTGGACGAGCTGGGCCACGATGACCCCACCATGATACGCATGATGGAGGACATGACCGGGGTGGACGCAAAGAAGATATCCCTTTCCGACCCGGAGACCATGTCCATCTTCACCAGCCCTGCCGCCCTGGGCCTGCCTGACGACGACCCCATAATCGGCAAGACCGGCACCATAGGCGTGCCGGAGTTCGGCACCAACTTCACCCGTCAGATGCTGGTGGACACTCAGCCCAAACAGTTCGACACCCTGGTGCGTCTGTCCGGCTTCAGCCATGGCACCGACGTGTGGGCCGGGAATATCCACGACCTGATAGTCAACGGCATCGCCACCGTCAACGAGACCGTGGGCTGCCGTGACGATATCATGCTCTACCTCATATCCAAGGGTATGGAGCCCTCCCTGGCCTTCAAGACCATGGAGGCGGTGCGTAAGGGCAAGGTGAAAAAGAGCGGGGAGTTCCCCGGAGACGCCGAGGAGCAGATGCGCAATCTGGGCGTACCGGACTGGTACATTGAGTCCTGCCGGAAGATTGCCTACCTTTTCCCCAAGGCCCACGCCGTGGCCTACGTGATGATGGCCTTCCGCATAGCCTGGTTCAAGGTCCATGAGCCCCTGGCCTTCTACAGCGCCTACTTCTACCGGCGCAGCCAGAAAGGCGGCTTTGACGCAGCCATGATGACCGTGGGCACCGACGGAGTGCGCCGGAAGATACGGGAGATGAAGGGCAAGCCCCTCACCGCCAACGAAGAGGATCTGTTGGTGACTCTGGAGGCGGTGTACGAGTTCAATATGCGGGGCTTTGAGTTTGCCCCCATAGACCTGTACAAGTCCGACGCCATCAAGTTCAGGATAACCGAGGACGGCAAACTGCGCCCGCCCTTCGTGTCCATCTCCGGCCTGGGAGAGACGGCGGCCTGGGACCTGGCCCACTGCACCGAAGGGGGCAGAAGCTTCATCTCCATGGAGGAGCTGGGCCGGGCCTGCCCCAAGGTGAGCCAGAGCCATCTGGAGGCTCTGCGGACTTTGGGAGCTCTGGGGGATATGCCCGAGACCAGCCAGATAAATCTCTTCGATTTCTGAAAACTGTGTTGATAAGCACATCAAGGGAGCGGCGCAAGCCGCTCCCTTGATGTGCTTTTGCCCCTGCCGTTTCTAAACTTTTTGTAACGCTCCTTGCGGCCTTTGAGCCGGTGGTGTAAAATATAATAAAACCAATTTAAATCGTTGTACCCGGGGAATGATATGATAGAAGAATAAGTATACTGTAAAAAGGGGGAGCAAACATATGAAGATAACTTTTCTGGGCGCCGCCCATGAGGTCACAGGCAGCCGTACCTATATAGAAGTGGGGGACAAGAAGGGCTTGGTGGACTGCGGTATGGAGCAGGGCCGGGACCTGTTTGAAAACGAGCCGCTGCCGGTGGCTCCGGGAGAGCTGGACTTTGTACTGCTCACCCACGCCCATATCGACCACTCGGGCCTGCTGCCCCTGCTGTATAAGCAGGGCTTCAGAGGCTCCATATACGCCACCTCCGCCACCTGCTCTCTCTGCAACATAATGCTCCGTGACAGCGCCAATATCCAGATGTCCGAAGCCGAGTGGAAAAGCCGCAAATCTATACGCAACGGCGGGCCGGAGATAGAGCCCCTCTACGACATGGAGGATGCGGAGGGGGCCATAAACAAAATGATACCCTGCCCCTACGGCAAGCCCATCCAGGTAAACGACTGCGTCAGCATCCGCTTTACCGACGTGGGCCATCTGCTGGGCTCCTCCGCCATCGAAGTATGGCTCACCGAAGGGGGAGAGACCAGAAAGATATGCTTCAGCGGCGACCTGGGCAACATCAACCAGCCTATCCTGAAAGACCCCCAGCATGTTAAGGATACACAGTATCTGGTCATAGAATCCACCTACGGCGACAGAAAGCACAGCAGCGAACGCATAGACTATGTGCCCGCCCTGGCCCGGCGTATCCAGACCACCCTGGACAAGGGGGGCAACCTGGTCATCCCCTCCTTTGCCGTGGGCCGTACCCAGGAGATGCTCTACTTTATCAGGGAGATAAAGGAGCGGGGCCTGGTCACCGGCCACGGGGACTTCCCGGTCTATGTGGACAGTCCCCTGGCCATAGAGGCAACTACCGTCTTCCTCCAGTGCGACACTCAGTTCGTGGACGAGGAGATGCAGCAGCTCATTCGTGCCGGCATAAACCCCCTAGTCTTCCCCGGCCTGGAGCTCACCGTCAGCCAGGAGGAGTCCAAGGCCATAAACGAGGACAAGACGCCAAAAGTCATTATCTCCGCCAGCGGCATGTGTGATGCGGGACGTATCCGCCATCACCTGAAGCATAACCTCTGGCGCAGCGAGTGCTGCATACTTTTCGTGGGCTATCAGTCCGAGGGCACCCTGGGCCGCAGCTTGGTGGACGGGGTGAAGAACGTGAAGCTCTTCAACGAGGAGATACAGGTCAACGCCACCATAGACGTGCTGCCCGGCGTCAGCGGACACGCGGATAAGGACGGGCTCATCGCCTGGCTCCAGGGCTTTGAAAAAAAGCCGGAGCTGGTGTTCGTAAACCACGGCGACCCGGACGCCGCCGAGGCCTTTACCGACTGCCTGAACAAGGAACTGGGCTACAGGGCAACCGCACCTTACAGCGGCTCCCGCTTCGATCTTCTCACCGACCAGTGGGAGTACATCGCCCAGCCCAGGCCCATCAAGAGAGCCGCTCCCAAGCAGCGCAGCGTCAGCAAGGCCTTTGAAAAACTCCTTGCCGCCGCCGAACGTCTGCTGCGGGTGGCCAAGGCCATGGAGGGCCGCCCCAACAAGGTGCTGGAGGCCTTTGCAAAGGATATAGACAAGCTGTCGGATAAGATGGAAAAATAAGTATTACAGTCGTTTTTCGTTGACATAACATGGAAGCTGTGGTACCATAACAGATAAGCTAAAAGAGAAATACAACAGGAGGAAGACCCATGGCGTTAACCAGCTTTGACCCGGCCCATGCTATTGGCGGCAAGCTCACAGGCATGTCCCAGCAGGGGCTGTGTGAGTTCGCCTCGAAGCTCTGCGGCCGCATAGAGGCCGAAGTGGGCAGCAAGAGCTACCGGGGCGGCATATATCCCGAAAACATAAGCGTGGATGAGGAAGGACGCATCGGCATAGGACCGGCCTCTTCCGGCGACTGGCAGGGACAGGAGCTGGAATTCCTTGCGCCGGAGCTGTACTGGCGGGGCACTCCCTCCGCCGCCTCCGACGTATATTCCGTGGGTATGGTGATGTACTATGCCTTAAACGGAGGCAAGCTCCCCTACGACGGGGAGTGTGAGGACGCCCAGCTGCGGCGTATGGGCGGGGAGGACTTCAAGGCCCCCAAGGGCACCGGCCGCCGGCTGAAGGACATCGTGGAAAAGGCGGTGAAGTTCAAAGCCCAGGAACGCTTCCAGAGCCTGGGAGAGATGCAGGCCGCCCTGGACAGCTGCATTAAGAACCTCTACCTCAGCGGAGAGACTTCCGCAGAGGCCATATTCAATAAAAGCGACGACGACCTCAGCGAGCTGGAGCGGATGATGGTGAGCATCATCGAGAAAGGGGACGAGGCCCCGGCAGATGAGCAGGAGACGGAGGAGCAGGCCGAGGAAGTCAAGGTCTATGCCCCCTCCACCCCCATTGCCGACGCCAAGGCTGCCGCCAGAGCCAGAGCTTCGGACCCGGCTCAGATAATCGCAAGGAAGCTCAAGGAGCAGGCAAACCCTGCCGTACCCAAATTCAGAGAGGAGAAGGACCCGGAACTGGCTCCCATAGTGCCCTCCCGGCAGCCGGTGAGAACGCCTCCGGTCCAGTATACAAGGAATATGGAAAGAGAAAAGAAAATCGCCGAAGACGTGAAAAAGCGCCGCCGCCGGCCTCTGGCGGTGATACTGGTGCTCTGCGCCGCTCTTATAGTGGTGGCCATAATTTTCAACGCAATGCTCAAGGACTTCCGTCAGGCCAGGGTGGATTCCAGCCCCAGTCCTACGGTGGACCCCTTTGCCGGCACAATGAGTCCGGAGTTTACCACCGACCCCGAGGACCCCTACGGCTACTTCAGCCAGGACGGCGGGGAAGAGGGAACCGCCGAGTCTGCCGCAACTCCCAGCCCCAGCCCCACTCCCAGAGAGCACGGCTACGAGCTGGTGGTGGCGGACGTGAGCTGGACCGAAGCTGCCCAGCAGTGCCAGGAGATGGGCGGCCATCTGGTGACCATCAACAGCCAGGATGAGTTTGATACCGTAGTAAAAATGGCCGAGGATGCGGGCATACCCCGTATCTGGATAGGCTGCCACCGGGTGGACGGCGAGCTGGTCTGGGAAAACGGTGAGACCGGTATAGAAGTCTGGGCCAAGGGCGAACCCTCCTACGTGGATATAAACGACGAAGTGGCCGAAGATTATATCATGCTCTGGGACAACAACGGCTGGGGCTATAACGACAACCGCAACGACCCCATTGCCGACTATCCCGAATGGTACTCCGGTACCGTGGGCTTCATCTGCGAGTACGGCGACTGAGATAAAAACTATTTCGGAGGGCTGCCCGCCCTGTGCAGGCAGCCCTTCATCGATAAAAGGGCAGTAAGAAAGTGATAAGAAAATGGAAGTAAGACAGTTTGAAGACAGAGATATAGAACAGGCCCGGGAGATCTGGAACGAAGTGGTGAGGGACGGTGTGGCTTTCCCCCAGCTGGAGGAGCTGGACAGGGAGAGCGGCCTGGAGTTTTTCCACAGTCAGAGCTTCACCGGAGTATGTGAAGAGAAGGAGGAGCTGCTGGGACTTTATATCCTGCACCCCAACAATGTGGGCCGCTGCGGCCATATCTGCAACGCCAGCTACGCCGTGGCCTCCAAAGCCAGAGGCCGGGGCGTTGGGGAGACCCTGGTGCGCCACTGCCTGGAAAAGGCAAAGGAGCTGGGTTTTCGCATTATGCAGTTCAACGCCGTGGTGAGCAGCAACGCCCCGGCGCTGAAGCTCTATGCCAAGCTGGGCTTCACTCAGCTGGGTACTATTCCCGGGGGCTTTCTCATGAAGGACGGACATTATCAGGACATAATAATACACTATAAGAAGCTGTAAAGTATCTATTTGAACGGATGATGTGATATGGGAAAAACTTTCAGATTCCTTGCGGTCTTGCTGCTGCTGAGCCTGCTGTTTACCGGTGTGCCTGCCTATGCCACCCAGGAGGATACGGAGGAGACCGAGAAGATAAACTACAGCAGCGGCGTGGAAGAGAACAGCATACTGGATAACACTGTGCTCACCTCCAAGGTGGAGAGCTTTCTGCAGGAGTGGGACATTGACCCCCAGCAGATAAGCGTGGGCTACTGTTACACTGCCACCGGGGACAGCTGGTACTACAACGGTGAGGAGTGGTTCTACCCTGCCAGCATGTACAAGGTGCCCCTGATGATGCTGGTGGCGGAGAAGGAGTATAACGGGGAACTGACCCAGGACACGGAGATCAGCGGGGAAAAGCTGAGCCGTGTGGAGGAGCTTATCCTCACCTACTCCAACAACGACTGGGCCCATGTAATCAGAAACTATCTGGGCGGGGACGCCGCATGGCGTGAGGAGGCCAAGAAGTTTGCCCAGCTGAAGGAAGAGGACTACGACCCGGACTACCTGGATTACTGCTACTTCAACAACATGTACATGACCCAGGTCATGGAGACCCTGTATTTTGACAAGGAACGCTTTCCCAATGTGATAGAGTGCCTGCTGGCCGCAGAACCGGGAGAATACTACAAGTCCACCCTGGAGGACAAGTATGAGATAGCCCAGAAATACGGCAGCTTTCAGGACAGCCGGGGGGTGTGGTTCAACCACTGCAGCGCCATAATCTACACACCCAACCCCTGTATAGTCACGGTGATGACCAGCAACGTCACCAAGTACGAGACCATCATCTCCAAACTGGGGGACATCCTGGTGGATTACACCCTGCAGCTGGATACCCAGCTGGAGAGCCACCGGCAGCAGCTGGAAGAGGCTGCCGCCGAAGAGCAGCGTCTTCAGGAGGAGGCCGCCGCAGAGGCTCAGCGCCAGCGGGAGGAACAGCAGCGTCAAGAAGAGGAGCAGCAGCGCCAGCTGGAAGAGCAGCAGGCGGCTGAGGCCAAGGCCCAGCGCCGTAAAGAGATAGTGGGCACCGTGCTGAAGGTGGGCGGAGCCCTGGTTGTCCTGGCAGCAGTGATACTGGCGGTGCGGGCAGTGCTGGTGAGCAAATGGAAAAAGGCCCGGCGGGAAAAGGAACGGCGCCTGGCCCAGCGTGCCCGCCGCCGGGGCGATAACCCGGAATATCGGAGAGGGGATGCGGCTCCGGCACCCGAGGAGTATGACCGGCCCGGACAGGAGAAAAATGTCCCGCAGGGGACGGAGGACGGGACGGAAAGCCCCGCCGGGCAGAGCGGCCGTAAACCGGAGAAGGGCAGCGGGTCCAGAGACCGGAGAGGGAAATACACTCCCCGTCACTGATACAGAGAAAAAGTCCCGGAGGGAAAGATGAAAAGACT
The DNA here is from genome assembly GCA_944385705.1 of uncultured Oscillospiraceae bacterium. Lineage (GTDB taxonomy): Bacteria > Bacillota > Clostridia > Oscillospirales > Oscillospiraceae > Limivicinus. Next base: position 34,897 of record CALWYF010000011.1, read on the forward strand.
AATATGTATTTTGCTGATACTCTGCATGGTGCCGGGCCTCTGCGCCTGCGGCGGCTTCGGCTACGGCGTTAAGGAAGTGCAGGTGCTGGTGGAGCAGGAATATTCCCTGGCCTTCCGAAACAGCGACCCGGTGTATCTATATGTGACGGCAGCCATAAGCGTATTGGCGGCCCAGGGCAAGGTGGAGGAGCTCAGCGCCAAATGGCTGGGCGACTCCAACGCCATCAAGTTTGCAAAGCAGGCCGACGCACTGGACAACCTGCCCGAGCCGGAAGAACGGACCTTCACCGTGGGCATGGACATCAACTCCTTCCCCATGGCCTACCTGTCCAACGGCGAGTTCTGGGGACTGGATGCGGAGCTGGCCAGGGCAGTGGCGGAGCTGCTGGGCTGGGAGCTGAAGTTCCAGGAGATAGAGAAAGAAAACGTGTATGTGGAGCTGTCCTCGGGGAACATTGACTGCGCCTGGGGCGGCATAGCTCTCAATCCCACCGAGGTGGAGGAGAAACTCTATACCCAATACGGGCCCTACATAGAAAACAACATTGTCATTGTGGCCAGGAACGGTTCGGCGGTGTGGAACAAACTGCGCCTTAACGGCAGGAAAATGGTCATGCCCTCCACCCCCGAGGCTATGGAGGCTTTGAACACCGACGAGCGCCTGACAAAGCGCCTGGGCCAGATAACCCGTCTGGCCGGCGGAACCACAGAGTGCTTTGAATATCTCTATGCCGGAAACTGCGATGTGGTGCTGACAGACAGCACAGCCATGATGTATTTCAACTGCCACTGATATTCTGCCGTGACAGCGAACGGGACCCCTCTCTGCAAGGCCAACAGGCCTTGCAGAGAGGGGTCCCGTGTTTATATAATTTTATATTTTTTCCTTCCCGGTCATTGGGCAGGGGTAGTTTCCGGGGCGGCTTCAGCCTCTGCAGTCTCCGCTGCTGCGGCTTTGGTATACAGAGTCTTGGTGATCTCCGAGCCGTCATGGAGCTTGAGTTTTATCTGGGTGCAGACGCTGTAGTCCCAGTTGGGTTCACCCAAAAAGGACAGGCCCACTCCATATTCATATATCTGCCCCTCAGGCAGGCCCTCTGAGCCGGCGGAGTTCAGCCAGGCATCAGCGCCGTCCACGCTTACAGACAAGATCTCAAGGGACTGCACGTATTCCCATCCACGTCCCGGGTCAATGCCTATGACCATAGCCGAAGAGAGTTCCTCGTTGGTGACGGAAATACAATAGGGATCGGATATGTAGGGAAGACTGCTCTCCGCCTCTCTGCTTATCTGACCGGAGCCGGAAATGCTCCACAGCCTGGAAAAGTCCTCACGGCGAAGCTGGTGCACTTCCCGGTTCTCCCAGTCGCTCTCCAGATTGTCCAAGCAACCTGGGCTCAGTTCCTGAAAATAGATGGGGAAGTAGCTGAGAGTGTCGCTGCCCTCGGGAAACAGCTGATCCATAAACTCGCTCCCCGTAGAGTCGCTGCCGTTTACACTGTAGTACTCCGCAGGGGAGTCGAACATTACGCCCATGCTGTTGCAGCGCTGCTCAACGGAAAACTCATATTTCAGACTAAGGCTGCTGCTCTGGCTCTGGGGGGAGCGGAAGATCATGCTGCGCTTTGCCGAATCGCCCTGACTCAGCTCCAGTATCCAGCTGTCGTTCACCGACAGGGTGAGGGGGTAAAAGCTGTAATCCGACTTGACGCACATCAGGGGACTGATGCGCCCGTCCTTTATTCCGCAGACGATATAGTTCTCCACAGCATAGCCCTGCTCACCGGTGACGTTCCAGCCGGGCAGAGAATCCGGCTTTGTGGCCAGAAGCAGCTCCGGCACATCGTCGCCGTTCACATCCGCCAAAGCAAAAAGCTCGGCGGTGACTATGCCCTCAAAGCCGTAGTCCGCCGCATTCTGGACCACGGCGCTGTTCACTGCGGGCTCGGTTTCAAGAAAGCTCTTGTATATATCTACCCATTCGGTCTTGGGCGCCTCGGTAGGCTCAGGGCTAAGTTCGGGACTGGGAGAGGGGGAGGACAGAAAAACGTCTGCACTCTCCTCCGCCGGTTCGGGAGTCCGGGAGCGGGAGTTCAGGGCGGAGGCTATACCTGCGGCAGCAAGCAGCACCAGAAAGGCCGCTGCCACCAGCAGAGCGTTCCGAAGAATGCGGGAGCCTTTGAGCTTCTCTTTCAGCTTTTCACCGAAGGAAGGCTCCTCCTCCGGCATTTCCGATATCACGGCCCCACAGCGCCGACATCTGGTGGCTCCGGGTTCCAGATTGGCTCCGCAGTTGCGGCAGTAAGTTATCACCGAAACCAACTCCAATTCTTAATTATAAGTTTATATTCACGGTTATTCTACCACCTGAATGGCGTTATGTAAAGTGAAAACTTTAGGTACGGTTTTCAATCTTGTGTGGAAATAACGATTTTTTTATGCTACAATGAATATTCGGTACAGAAAATTATCATCCCAAGAAAATAAGAATAGCCCTGTCCCGGACCGGGACCGCCGGGGGGCGGAACCACAAGCGGCGGGATATGGCGGCAGAACGGAGAGATACATGAACGACATTATACTTTTAAAGCTGGGGGAGATAGTCCTCAAAGGCCTCAACCGCAAGAGCTTTGAGCAGAAGCTGCTGGCCAATGTGCGCCGCCGCCTGGCTCCCATAGGGGATTTCCGGGTCTATTGCATGCAGTCTACGGTCTACGTGGAGGGAGCAGAGGGAGCGGATATGGACGCCGCCTTTGAGGCATTGCAGAAGGTCTTCGGCATAATAAATCTCAGCCGGGCCGCCGGCTGCGAAAAGAACAAGGAGGCCATAGCCAGGCTGGCCATAGAATATCTGAAAGAGGACATGGAGAATGCCCGCAGCTTCAAGGTTGAGTCCAAGCGCAGCGACAAGGCCTTCCCCATGACCAGTATAGAACTGAGCCAGTACGTGGGGGGCGAGCTGGCCGACGCCTACCCGGACACTCTGGTGGACGTCCATGACCCGGAACTCACCGTGCATATAGAGGTGCGGGACCTGGCCGCCTATGTCCACGCCTCCCCGGTGCCCGGCGCCGGTGGCATGCCTGTGGGCTCCAACGGCGTGGCGGTGACTCTCCTGTCGGGAGGCATTGACAGTCCGGTTTCCACCTACATGATAGCCAAGCGGGGAGTGCGGCTCATACCCATCCACTTTTTCTCCTTCCCCTACACCTCCCAGCAGGCCAAGGACAAGGTGGTGGAGCTGGGCAAACTGCTGACGGAGTACTGCGGCAGGATGACTCTGGAAGTGGTTCCTTTCACCCACATCCAGGAGGAGATAAGGGACAAGTGCCCGGAGGAGTACTTCACCCTTATAATGCGCCGCTTCATGATGCGCATAGCCCAGCGCATAGCGGAATATAACGGGGCCAAGGCCATAGTCACCGGGGAGAACCTGGGACAGGTGGCCAGCCAGACCATGGAGGCCATGGCCTCCACTCAGGCCGTCACCACTCTGCCGGTGCTCCAGCCCCTTATCGGTATGGATAAGGAGGAGATAGTCACTCTGGCCAGGAAGATAGGGACCTTCGACACCTCCATCCTCCCCTACGAGGACTGCTGCACCGTGTTCACCCCACGCCACCCCCGCACCCGGCCCAAGCTGGGCGAGGTGGAGGCGGCAGAGAGCGCCCTGGAGGTAGAGGCTCTGGTGGCGGAGGCTCTCCAGGGCATAGAAAGGATAGAGTTGGAACATGAGTAAGGCTTACAACACCGAGATAATTTCCGTGGGCACCGAGCTTCTGCTGGGCCATGTGACCAATACCGATGCCCGGGACGTCTCCGAGCTGCTGTCCAAGATAGGGATAAACGTTCTATACCACACGGTGGTGGGGGACAATCCCCAGCGGCTGAGAGACTGCGTGGAGAGAGCCAAGGAGCGGGCGGACATCATCATCACCACCGGGGGCCTGGGCCCCACCTGCGACGATCTCACAAAGCAGATACTGGCGGAGGCCTTCGGCCTGGAGCTGGTGGCGGACAAGGCGGAGATGGAAGGCCTCAGGGACTTCATCAGCCAGGGCCGTGTGCTGACGGAAAACAACTACAGCCAGGGCATGCTGCCCCAGGGCTGCACCGTGTTCCACAACCACTGGGGCACGGCTCCCGGCTGCGCCTTTGAGGCGGAGGGTAAGACCGTCATCATGATGCCCGGCCCTCCGGAGGAGTGCGTGCCCATGTTCAAGACCTACGGCATGCCCTATCTGCAAAAGCTCTCCGGGGAGCACATCGTCTCCCGCACCGTGAACATCTTCGGCATGGGGGAGAGCACCGTTGACTCCATCTTTGCCGATGAGATGAACGCCATGGCAAACCCCAGCATGGCCCCCTATGCCAAGGAGTGCGACTGCCTGCTGAAGATAACCGCCAAGGCCGCCACCGTGGCCCAGGCGGAAGCCATGATAGAGCCGGTGATGAGGGAGGTCATAGAGAAACTGGGAGAGGTGGTCTACGGCACCGATGTGGAGAACATGGAGGAAGCGGTGATAAAGCTGCTGGAGAAAAAGCCCCTCAGCTTCGCCGCAGCGGAGAGCTGCACCGGCGGCTACATTGCCAAGCGCTTTACCGACCTGCCCGGGGCCAGCCGCTTCTTCAAGGGCGGTATGGTGACCTACACCAACGAGGCCAAGGCAAAGCTTCTGGGCATAGACCCGGCCCTCATAGAGGAAAAGGGTGCCGTGAGCTGCGAGGTGGCCAGGGCCATGGCGGAAAACTGCCGGAACATCCTGGGCAGTGACGTGGGCCTGGGGGTCACCGGCCTTGCCGGACCCGAGGGGGATGGAGTCCATGAGGTGGGCACCGTGTTCGTGTCCATGGCCGTGGAGGGCTGCACCTATGTGAAGGAGCTGCATCTGGGAGAGCATCGCACCCGCAGCTTCGTGCGGCGCATGGCGGGCAACCACGCCTTTGACATGCTGCGCCGCTATCTCTCCGGCCTGCCTGTCCGGGACTGCGTGGTCCTCTGCTCCGGTGAGGGCTGAACTCAGGGAACATTCCTCCCCCGGCGCTCGTCCCTATGGCCGAGGACAAAAGCCGAAGGAGGACAAAGAATGAAAACTTTCACCGCAATTTTGCTGAGCCTTGCCCTGCTGCTGCCTCTTGCCGCCTGCGGCTCCCTGCCGCCGGAAGAGGAAGCCAGCCCTACGCCCGAGGCTACGGCGGAGCCCAGCCCCGAAGCTACTGCCACGCCGGAACCCACACCGGAGTCCACACTGCCTCCGGAGGACACCGAGGCCGGGAAGATAGCCCTGGAATTTGCCGATGTTTATTTCTACGGCGGGGCGGAGGACATAGAGCCCTGGCTGGTGGATGATTACCAGTGGGGTGTGGACACCTATGACAGCGAGGCTCCCACGGATATCCTGCTGCAGTATGTGTTCCCCTCAGAGGACGAAGAGAACCTGTGGAGCGCCTCTATCCGCTTCCGTATGGGCAATGAGGACAGCTTCACCTATCTGGTTCTGGATCTGGTCCAAGGGGACGAGGGCTGGAAAGTGAGCTTTTACGGTCTGGACAAGTGAATCTTATAAAACGAAGGCCCGGCGTTTGTGCGCCGGGCCTTTGAATTTATGGCGAAAAAATTTCCCCCGCGGGGTAAAGCCCGGACGAAAAGGGCGGGCTGAAACGTCTTATATATGCCGGCAGATAAAGCAGCTGGAAAGGAGACGGGAAGATGGCTGAGCAAGCATACGACAAAAACAGAGGCCCACGGGAGATGTATCAGGAGCACTGCCAGACGGTGTACCGGGTGGCCTTTACCTATATGAAAAACAGCTATGACGCCGAGGATGCGGTGCAGGAGACCTTTGCCCGGCTGATACGCTCCGGGGAGCGTTTCTGCAGCCGGGAGAAGGAAAAAGCCTGGCTAATCGTGACGGTGTCCAATGTGTGCAAGGATATGCTCCGCCGCCACTACCGCAGCGACCGGGCTCTGGAGGATTACCAGTACCTGGCTGCACCGCCCCATGAGATAGACGAGACCATGGAGGCCATACTCCGGCTGCCGGAGAAATACAAAACGGCGGTATACCTATTTTACTACGAGGGCTACACCGCCAGGGAGATTGCCCGGATGCTGGGGGAAAAGCCCAACACGGTGAGCTCCAGGATAGGCCGGGCCAGATTACTTCTCAAGACCATGCTGGGAGGTGGCTTTGATGATTAACATGCAGGTGAGAGATTCCTACAACAAGATAGCACTGAGCCGGGAGACGGCGGAGGAGATTTGGGAGAGAGCTATGGAGAGCGCAAAGACCCTGCCCTCGGAGCGGAGGAACCGCAGAGGGAAAAACAAGGGCAAAAATCTGCGCCGCACCCTGCTGATAGCGGCGGTGATAGCTTCCCTGATGACGGTGACGGCCCTGGCCTCGGAGTTCTACGGCTTTGGGAGCCTGGTCATGAATGAGCGGGAGCAGCCCATGGCCCGGGAGCAGTCCGACGGCAGCCTGGAGACCACCACGGTGACGGTGTACGACATCGGCCAGACCCGGCCCTATGAGGGCCCGGACTGGGCCATGGAGTGGGTGGACAAGGCCCAGGAGGCTTTCAGCCAGTGGAGAAGCTACAAGGAGGAAAAGCTGGACGCCTACTACCGGGAGAAGCTGCCCAATCTGGGGAGCTTTCTCTTGGAAGAGCAGGACGCAGACTTCTCTGGCTTTGATATTGAGGACAATGGCGACGGTACCTACACCTTTACCAAGAGCTATCTGGAGAAGGATACGGAGGGCGGAACTGAATTAGATATAAACGGCAACTCTGTACCGGCTTATAAAAATGTGCCCGACCCGACTACCTCAGTCACCGTGGACCAGGCGGAGAAGGAGACCTTTGATGAAGAGATGCTGCGCATGGCCACGCTGGGGGGCTACGGGGATTACCACCATATCTACGGCGTGGCCGACGCCCAGGAGGCGGAGAAGCTGGAGGCCCTGGCGGCAGAATACGGCCTGATCCTGCGCAGCGGGCAGGTCACCAGATTTGCCGGGGACGACAGCGACGAGAGCCTGAACCGAAGCCTGGGTCAGGCCGTGGGCAGCGGGGATGTATACCGCCAGGCCCCGGAGTTTGACCACTACTCCACCTTTCAGAGCGGCTCCTTCCAGTCCTCGGCATATATCCCTCTGGACGACGGGCGCAGGCTCAGCACCTATCTGTGCAGCACCACCTACAATGAAATGGTGGACGGACGGGAGGTTGGGGGCTTCACCGTCCGGGAGGACGAGCCCATGACTACCCGCAGCTACACCGCCACCGACGGCACGGAGCTGACCATATCCCAGAACGGCAGCCAGGCCATAGTCTATGCCTACCTGGACAAGTCCTACATCACCATGACCGTGCAGATAAATAACCTGAGAAGCCCCGGCGTCCGGGAGACGGACTTCAGTCTGGACGAGGATACGGTGAACTATGCCGCGGACTTTATAAACTACAAAAACATCGGCAAGTGAAAGGACAGGAAACAAAATACAAGAGCGCCGGGGATCTTCCCCGGCGCTGTTTCTGCATAAAATAAATTGACAGCTACCGACAAATATAATATATTTGTTGGCAGCAAGGGGCGAGGCGGGCAGCTACACCACCCGAAAGGGGGTGAAGCCAATGCGAATTACACTGACGATAACATTACATAAGCTAGTGTTACAGTTCATTGTGAAAAGCAGAAACCGCCACTCCGGCAAGTGACGGTTTCTAAAAAACCTTTACCTAAAGAGCTGACCTTTGGTCATCGCTCCTTGTGTTTAAATTATAGCATCTAGACGGGCAAAAGTCAACAAGCGTCATGTCATAATAGAATATAAGTCCCGGCCCAAGAGCGGGCCGGGACTTTCTGCACCCATAAGGCAGACGGAATAGGTCTTAACATTTATTAAGATTTGCCCTGTTGACTTTTGAGGCCGGGCAAGTTATACTCTAACTGTATTAAGATAAATAGTACAGTTGATACGGAATGGAGGTGCCTCCACTGATACACATTAATTTCCGGGATGCAAGACCCATATACCAGCAGGTAAAAGAGGGCTTTTGCCGGCTCATCCTTTCCGGGGCCCTGCCTCCGGGCTACAGGCTGCCCTCGGTGCGGGAGCTGGCTTCCAGCCTGGCCATAAACCCCAACACCATACAGAGAGCCTACCGGGAGCTGGAGCAGGAGGGCTACACCGTCTCTGTGCCGGGGAAGGGCAGCTTCGTCTGTGAGGGCGATCAGGCGGCCCGAAAGCGGCGGCAGGAGCTGCTGGAGCAATTTGACGGGCTGACGCTGGAGCTGGAACAGCTGGGAGTGAGCCGGGAGCAGCTCATACAAAAACTCAGGGAAGGAGAGAAGAAAGCATGATAGAGGTAAAGGCTCTGGTAAAGAGCTTTGACGGCTTCAGGGCCCTGGACGGCTTGAATCTCACGGTGCCCAAAGGGGCGGTCTACGGTCTGGTGGGCCCCAACGGGGCGGGCAAATCCACCCTCATCCGCCATGTGGTGGGCATATACCGTCAGGACTCCGGGGAACTTTTGATAGACGGGGAGCCGGTATATGAAAACCCGAAGATAAAGGCCCGGATAGCCTACATTCCCGACGAGGTGGCCTACTTCACTCAGTCCACAATAAAGGACCTGATGAGGTTTTACAAGAGCATGTACCCGAGCTTTGACGCTGAGCGCTTTGAAAAGCTGGGCCAGGCCTTTGAGCTGAGCCTGAACCGGCCTTTGCGGAAGATGTCCAAGGGTATGCAGAAGCAGGCGGCCTTCTGGCTTGCCCTCAGCTGCCGCCCGGACTACATAGTGCTGGACGAACCGGTGGACGGCCTGGACCCGGTGATGCGCCGCCAGGTATGGAGCCTGCTGCTGGGGGACGTGGCAGAGCGGGGCAGCACCGTGCTGGTTTCCTCCCACAATCTCAGGGAGCTGGAGGACGTGTGCGACCACGTGGGCATAATGAACCGGGGGAAGATGCTGCTGGAACGCTCTCTGAGCCAGCTTCAGGACAACATGGTGAAGGTGCAGCTGGCCCTGGCCGACGGCGGAAAACTGCCGGAGGGTTTGGATATACTACACCTCAGCGTCACCGGGCGGCTGCAGCAGCTGATACTCCGGGGTGATGCGGAAGAAGTGACCAACAAACTCTCCACGGTGCAGCCCCTGTTTATGGATGTGCTGCCTTTGAGTCTGGAGGAGATATTTATTTATGAGCTGGGAGGTGCGGAGCATGAAATCAAAGACATCCTTGTTTAGTCCCGGCCTGAGCCGTAACATCATCAGCCGCTTCTGGCCCTTGTGGATCGTATATCTGGGAGTGCTGCTGGTGCAGCTGCCGTTCACTGTTTCCGGATATCTGGCCCAGGGGGTAAGTGCGCTGTACACTATGGACCGCATACTTCAGCTGTCGGTGAATGTGGCCGGATATGCAATGGCGGCCTCGCTGTTGTCGGTGATGGCGGTTTTCAGCTATCTGTATTCAAAGCGCAGCTGCTCCCTTATAAACTCCCTGCCTGTACGCCGGGAGACCGCCTTTGTCACCGCCTGCCTCACTGGGCTGCTGCCCCTGCTGCTGGCGGAGCTGCTCACCTGGCTCATCGCCCTGGGCGTTTTTGCAGGCAGCGAGATAGTGCGGCCGGAATATCTAAACAGCTGGCTGCTGATTGCACTGCTGTCTACCCTGGCAAGCTACGGCTTTGCCCTGTTCTGCGCCATGCTCACCGGCCACATCCTGGTGCTGCCCGCCCTGTTTTTGGTGCTAAACACAGCGGTGTATGTGCTGGAAGCCCTGGTGCAGACGCTGCTGAACACCCTGGTCTACGGCTATGAGGGCGGCACATCAATCAGCCGGCTCTCGCCCCTGCCCTACGCCGGCAAGGCACTGAGAGTGATAAGCTACCCGGCCTCGGGCAGCCTGGAGCCGGAGTATATCCTGCTGGGTATGGACAGCCTGGCGGTCTATGCTGTGGTGGGCGTGCTGTTCATAGCCCCGGCCCTGCTGCTCTACCGCCGCAGAAAGATGGAGTGTGTAGGGGACGTGGTGGCCATAAAATCCCTGGAGCCGGTGTTCAAATACTGTGCCAGCATCTATGCCGCCCTGGGCTTTGGGGCGCTGCTGGCCGGCACTATGGACAATGCCCTGGGCTCCGGCCCACTGGAGTCGGCGGTGCTGGCCCTGCTGCTGGTGCTTGGCGCCGCCCTGGGCTATTACGCCGCAGAGATGCTGCTGCAAAAGAGCCTGAGAGTTTTCCGCTCCCGGATGCGGGGCCTGCTCATAGTCTGGGCAGTGCTGCTGCTGGGTGTGGCTGTTATAGAGTTCGACCTCACCGGCTATGAGAGACGGGTGCCGGAGACGGATGATATAGAGAGCGTGGTAATAATAAACGACGGCAGAGTCACCGAGGATGCGGAAAGCATAAAGCTTACGCGGAAGATACACCAGACTGCCATTGACAATGAGGAGCATAACCGTCAGGCGGAAAGCACAAGCATTATATACATCCGATACGAGCTGAAGGACGGCAGCAGCCTGGGCAGAAGCTACTGGGTGGACGGCAGCCTGGAGTGGATAGAAAACGGCAATTCCGAATTTGCCCTGTGCCGGGAACTGTACATGCTGCCCCAGAACAAGGAGCTGATGATGAAGGCCGGGGAGATAAAGGCGGAAAACGTTATATTCTGCGATATTGAGCAGCTTCTGCCCAAGTCCGACGAGTTTTCTCTCAACTATGAGCAGCTGAGACTTAGCCCTCAGCAGGCAGAGGAGCTGTATACTCAGTGCATACTTCCCGATACCCGGGACTCCATGCTGGGCACACGGTGGTTCTATATGGATGAGGAAGCCTATGAGACTAGGAGCGACACAAGCCTGTATATACATGTGGAGTCCGGCGAGGGCCCGGAGTATGGCCCCTACGTGTTCAGCGTCGATATCACTCTGGACGCTGAGCGCACCCTGGCCTGGTTGGAGGAGAACCTGGACATAGAGGTGAAGCCCTATCTGGAAGTCCGGCCGGAAGCCCTGGAAGGCACGATGTATTACTGATATCCCGGGGCGGAAAAAGATGAAATACTGAGAGAAGAAGGTGGGGATTTCGGTCCCCACCTTCTTCTTTACGCCTTCTTGACTTGAAAGAGAGAGGATTATATAATAAACTGTCTATCAAAATGTGACGAGGTAAGACATGAAGAAAATTTTGCCCTGGATGCTGAAGGCTCTGGCCGCCGGACTTGCGGCCCTGCTGCTTTTGAATATCTGGTGTTACTTTTATTTCAACGTGCCGGTACACTACACCAACGAGACGGGAGCCACGGAGTATAAGTGGGAGAGTCATAAGTTCTACCGCAAGGGCACCGAGGGCTTTGCCTTCGGCCGCACCAACAACGACGGCTTCACAAATCTCTCCGACTATGAGCCGGGGCAGGAGATAGAGATACTCCTCATGGGTTCGTCCCACATGGAGGGAATGAACGTGCCCCAGGAGGACAACACCGCCAACCTGCTCAACCGCCTCTTTGAAGGGGAAAAGTACACCTACAACATCGGCACCTCCGGCCACACCCTCATCTACTGCCTGAGCAATCTGGAGGCGGCCCTGGATACCTATGAACCCGGGGAATATGTGGTGATAGAGACCAGGGACCTGGTCTTTTCCCAGCAGGAACTGGAAGCTCTGGTGGCGGGCACCGTGGAGCCCATACCCTCCCGCACCGGGGGACTGGTGGAGCTCTTGCAAAAATTACCCTACCTGCGTCTGATATACACCAAGTATTTTAACGAAGACGGCGGCGACGGGGGAGACGGCGCAGATGCTGCCGGGAGCGAGCCTTTGACCCGAGACTCCGGTGCGCTGGACAGCCTCCTGGCCCAGGCCCTGAGCACGGCGGCGGAGAGCTGCCGGGAGCATGGAGCGCAGCTCATATTGGTCTACGACCCCACGGTATATGCCGACAGGGAGGGCCGGGGCTACACCCAGACGGAGAGTGAAGACCTGGAGCGCTTCAGCCGCTGCTGCGGGGACTCGGGCATAGCCTTTGTGGACCTGACGGAGAGCTTTCTCAATGGCTATGAGCAGCAGCACAAACTGCCCTACGGCTTTCTCAACACCTCCCCCGGCATGGGACACATGAACAGCTGGGGCCATGAGCTCTTTGCCTGGGCCGTATTTGAAACCATAAACGAGCTGGAGGGCTGACATGACATTCAACAGCCTTACTTTTGCAATATTCTTTGTCATAGTCTGCGGCCTCATGGCCCTGACCAACATAGAGAAAATACGCCGGCTCCTGCCCGGGAACATCCTCCGGCTGCGGCACTGGGTGCTGCTGCTGGCCAGCTATGTGTTCTACGGCTGGTGGAACTGGAAGTGCTGCTTCCTCATGCTGGGCCTTACCCTGGTGGCCTATCTCTCCGCCGGGGCCTACGCCAGGGACGGGAAGAAGTTCCACGTGGTCCTGGGGGTAGTGTTCCCCCTGGTCATTCTGGGCATATTCAAATATTTCAATTTCTTTATAGATTCCTTCTGCGGCCTTTTCGGTATCAGCCGGGCGGGTACTCTGAACATCCTGCTGCCGGTGGGCATCAGCTTCTACACCTTCCAATCCCTCAGCTACACCATTGACGTGTACCGGGGGAAGATAAAGGCGGAGAAGAGCTTTGTCAACGTGGCGCTGTATATCGCCTTTTTCCCCCAGCTGGTGGCCGGGCCCATAGTCAAGGCCGGGGAGTATATCCCCCAGCTCTATGAGGACAGGAACATCAGCCTGGACAATTTCCGGCAGGGCATACAGTTTTTTGCCCTGGGCCTTTTCAAAAAGATAGTCCTGGCGGACAACATCTCCACCTTCGTGGATGCAGTGTACGAAAGCCCGGCGGAATTTCACGCCCTCACGGTGCTGCTGGCGGTGGCGGCCTATGCGGTGCAGATATACTGCGACTTCTCCGGCTATTCGGACATGGCTGTGGGCTGCGCCAAATGTCTGGGCTACGACCTGTCCAGGAACTTCAATCTCCCCTATATAGCCAGGAACGTCACCGAGTTCTGGAAGCGCTGGCACATCAGCCTTTCCACCTGGCTGATGGAGTATCTGTACATACCCCTTGGGGGCAACCGCAAGGGCAAAGCCCGGCAGTATCTGAACCTGATGCTCACCATGCTCATCGGCGGATTGTGGCACGGGGCGGCCTGGACCTATGTGGCCTGGGGCGGCCTTCACGGCCTGGCCCTCTGCGTACATAAGATATTTATGGACCTGCGCCGGGGCAAGAAAAAGAACAACAGCCTGCCGGTGGTGTGGCTGTCGGTATTCTTCACCTTCTGGTATGTGAGCTTCTGTCTGGTGTTCTTCCGCTCGGGAGATTTCAGGACGGCTTTGGACATCATTGCCGCCGTGTTCACCTGGCAGCAGGGAGTGATGCACCTGAGCAGCTGGGCCCTGCTGGGCCTGGGCTGCATGACCGTTGCCACCCTGGCCGCCTGGATAAGGAGCAGAAAGCTGGGCATTGCCATCGAGGGATACTATCCCCAGCTGAAGCTTAATACTGTGCCGGGGCTCCTGGTCTTCTTCCTCTTCGTGGGCCTTACCATGGGCCTGGCCTACACCGGAGAGAATCCCTTCATCTATTTCCAGTTTTAAAAGAGAGACATATGAAAAAGGATATTTTAAAAAAGGCCTTCGTGGCCTCGGTGCCGGTGCTCTCCGGCTACCTGGTCATAGGCCTCAGCTTCGGCGTGGTGCTGCAGAGCCGGGGCTACGGTCCCCTGTGGTCGGCAGCCATGAGCGCCTTTATATATGCCGGTTCCATGCAGTTCGTGGCGGTGGAGCTGATGAGCAGCGCCGCCAGCCTTTTCACTGTGGCCCTCACCACGGTGATGGTGAACATGCGCCATGTATTTTACGGCCTGTCCATGGTGGACAGATATAAGAATACCGGCAAGGCCCGGCCCTATCTCATCTTTGCCCTCACCGACGAGACCTATTCCCTGGTTTGCAATCCCCCGGAAATGGCTCCGGAGGATGAAAAGAGCTTTTACATCCTGGTGTCGGTGCTGGACCATGTGTACTGGATACTGGGCTCTTTTCTGGGCTCTCTCCTGGGCTCGGTGCTGCCCTTCAGCACCGAGGGCATAGACTTTGCCCTGACGGCGCTGTTCGTGTCCGTGTTTGCGGAGCAGTGGCTCAGCACAAAGGACCATGTGCCCGCCCTCCTGGGCCTGGGGGCCTCGGTGCTGTGCCTGCTCATCTTCGGGGCGGATAATTTCCTCATCCCTTCAATGCTGCTTATTTTGCTGGGCCTGAGCCTCTACCGCAAAAGAGAGGGGGCGAGGGCATGACTCACTCCATCCTGGTCATAGCCGTCACCGCTCTGGTGACCCTGGTTCTGCGCTTTTTACCCTTTCTGGTCTTCGGAGGAAAGCGGGAGACCCCTGCCTACATAAGCTACTTGGGCAGGCTGCTGCCCTATGCCGTCATGGCCATGCTGGTGGTCTACTGCCTGAGGAACATCAGCTTTGCCGCAGCTCCCTTCGGGGTGCCGGAGCTTGTCTCCTGTGCCGCCGTTATTCTCCTCCATGTGTGGAAGCGCAGCTCCATACTCAGTATACTGGGAGGGACGGTCTGCTATATGCTGCTGGTGCAGCTGGTGTTCTGACAGTTGAATCGATTTGAAAAAGGGATGCGCCCTCAGGGCGCATCCCTTTTCAGCATATACGCCCACCGGCAGGAATATACTGTGTCAAAGCGCAGCAGCGACTGGGGGGATAAGATTGAAATGGTATGAGCAGAGAGAAGGGGAGGCCCGCGGCTGCGGTGACGGCGGCTGCCACAGGGCCTGCGGCTCCTGTATAGGCCCGGCAGGGCCTATGGGCCCACAGGGACCTACGGGAGCAACGGGTGCTGAGGGCCCCCGAGGTGTTCCGGGGCCCCAGGGACCTACAGGAGCAACAGGCCCTCAGGGCCCCCAGGGGCCGGAAGGACCTCAAGGCCCGGCAGGCGCAGCCGGAGCTCAGGGCAGGATAGGCCCAGAGGGCTCAGTAGGAGCCCAGGGCCCCACGGGACCCACAGGAGCAACCGGCCCCCAGGGCCCGGAAGGCCCACAAGGCCCGGCGGGAGTGCAAGGCCCGGAAGGCCCACAAGGCTCGGCGGGAGCGCAAGGCCCGGAAGGTCCACAGGGTCCGGCGGGAGCGCAGGGCCCGGAAGGCCCACAAGGCCCGGCGGGAGAGCAAGGCCCGGAAGGGCCACAGGGTCCGGCGGGGGCACAGGGCCCGGAAGGGCCCCAAGGTCCGGCGGGGGAAACAGGACCCCAAGGTCCAACAGGGGCAACGGGTCCGGCGGGTACGGCTCCAGAGCAGAGCTTTGCCTCCTTTATAAACACCCAGTATTCCCTGACGCAAAACAGCCTGATAGATGTATTCCCCGATGTAACGGACAGCACCGGGAACATAGTACAGACGGACCTGCAGCATATAAGCCTGGCTCCGGGGTATTACCTGGTGTCCTATAAGGTGTCGGCAATCTTTCCCAATCCCAACTATATGCAGGTGACGCCCAGCTACAACGGGACCTCTCATCTGGAGACAGGCATTTATTTTGCAACCAGCGCCAACGGCTCCAGTGCCGCCGGCTCGGCTTTTTTCATTATAAGGGCTCCTGCATCCACTGTGTTCAGCCTGAACTACAGCGGCTCCAGTGATGCAAGGGAAGGGGAGATAAATTTGACCTTTTTAAAACTCAACAGGGATATATAAAAAAGGATGTGCCGGCCGGCACATCCTTTTTGACATAAATCAATCTTAGCTTCATTTCTTCTTATTTTTCACCGGCAGTTCCAGCAGCACCGCCGCGGCGATCACCAGAGCGGCCCCCAGCCACATGCCGGCGCTCATAGGCTCTTTAAGGACCAGGGCTGACAGCAGCACCGCCGTAACCGGGTCCACATAGGCCAGTATGGCCACGGTCTGGGAGGGCAGGTCCTCCATACAGCCGAAGTACAGGAAATAGGCCAGGCCTGTGTGGATAATGCCCACGGCCAGCAGCAGGAGAAGGGCCGGAAGCTCCAGAGAAGGCAGGGGCCCCTGAACGGTGAAAAGATTGTAGGGCAGCAGCACCAGGGCGGAAATGCCCAGCTGCACCACCGTCCGCTCCAGACCGGAGATGCCCTGCATCTTCTTGTTGGAGATAACGATGGCCGCATAGAGCAGAGCGGCGCCCAGAGCCAGGACTATGCCCTTGGCCTGGCCGGGGGAGGGCAGCCCGCCCTCCGCCGCACCGGAGACGAAGACCATGCCTATAAGAGCGGCCAGCACGCACAGGATGCGGAAGGGTCCCAGCCGCTCTTTGAACACCAGAGGGGAGACCGCCACCACGATGATGGGGGCCAGATAGTAGCACAAGGTGGCTACGGCAATGGTGGTGTAGCGGTAGGCTTCAAATAGCAGAATCCAGTTGAAGCCCAGCATCAGCCCGGACAGGCCCAGGTAGACGGCATTCTCCCTCACCGCCCGACGGCTGAATGGGAGCTTGGCCAGCAGTATCACCAGCAGAAGAAAGACCGCCCCAAGAAAGCCCCGGAAATTGGCTATCACCGAGGAGGGCAGGTCTATGCCTCTTATAAAAAGCCCCAGGCTGCCCCATATGAGCATTGAGCTTATGAGCTTGAGTTTTCCCGCACTGCGCTTATCCATAATGTATCACTCTCTATTACAATAAATTTGGACAGGAAAGCCGGGCAGCCAGTCCGGCTTTCCCTCCATCTCGTGCCTAAGCTACAATAA
>CALWYF010000012.1 GCA_944385705.1 uncultured Oscillospiraceae bacterium
CCCGCTGCCGCCGTAAATAAATTTCGCTCTATTCGCACCTGAAATGGACTTTACACAGAATTTGGGATTGACCCGTCCTCTGCGCCAGTCATTTACTCTATGCCCACTACCTTGTAATCCTGCTTCTCCACGGCAGCTTTCAGCGCTTCGTCGGAAACGCCGCTGGCAGTGACGACTGCCGTCCCGGCAGTATGGCTGACCTCCGCTTTCTCCACTCCGGGTATCTCCTCCAGAGCCTTCTTCACCCTGGCTTCGCAGTGACCGCACATCATACCTTCGATCTTCATTGTTCTTGTCATTTTATTTTCCTCCTTATTTTCTTTCCTATGTCTGTGTTTTATTTTTTTATCCCGCCCGGCATCCTGCACCTTCAGCAGGTTAAGACGCAGAGCATTGGTAACTACGCAGAAGCTGCTGAGGCTCATGGCCGCCGCAGCTATCATGGGGCTGAGGCTGATGCCCAGGCCCGTCAGGGCCCCCGCCGCTATCGGTATGCCCACGCTGTTATAGAAAAAGGCCCAAAACAGGTTCTCGTGGATATTTCTCAGTGTGCCCCGGCTGAGACGTATGGCGGCGCACACATCCATCAGGCTGCCTTTTACCAGCACCACGTCGGCGGCATCCACGGCAATGTCCGCCCCGGCGCCTATGGCTATGCCCACGTCCGCCCGTTTAAGAGCCGGGGCGTCGTTTATACCGTCGCCCACCATGGCGGTCTTGCCGCTCAGGCAGATCTCTCTGATAGCCGCCTCTTTGCCCTCAGGCAGCACCCCGGCTATGACCCGGTCCACCCCGGCCTGGCGGCCTATGGCCTGGGCTGTGCGCTGGTTATCTCCAGTGAGCATAACCACATTGATGCCCATGTTCTTCAGCTGGCGGACAGCTTCCGGGCTGTCCGGCTTTATTACATCGGCCACGGCTATTATGCCCATAAGCTTTCCTTCCGAGGCAAAAAACAGAGGCGTTTTCCCCTGGGCGGCCAGAGTCTGGGCCGCAGATCTGGCCTCCACGGGCACCTGGGCTCTGGCGGCTATGAAGTCCAGGTTTCCGCCGGCAGCGCCCTTTCCTCCCACAAGGGCGGTAAGGCCGTTTCCGGGCAGCGCCTGAAATTCTGCGGTCTCTTTGAGCTCCAGGCCCTCTGCCTGAGAGCGGGAGAGTATTGCCTTTGCCAGCGGATGTTCGCTTTTGCTCTCCAGGCTGGCGGCAAAAAGCAGTAGCTCCCGCTCCTCTATGCCGGAGGCCGGCAGGATGTCCGTTATCTCCGGAGTGCCGGCGGTGATGGTGCCGGTCTTATCCAGCACTACGTTCTCCACCTGTCCGGTCACTTCCAGGGAGCTGGCGGTTTTAAACAGCAGTCCGTGCTTCGCACCCAGACCGCTGCCCACCATAATGGCCACGGGAGTTGCAAGGCCCAGAGCGCAGGGGCAGCTTATAACCAGCACCGAAATTCCCCTTGCCAGGGCAAAGCCTATCCCCTGTCCCAGAGCCAGCCAAACAGCGGTGGTTATCAGTGCGATGGCAATGACCGTGGGTACAAATACGCCGGAGACCTTGTCGGCCACCTTTGCAATCGGGGCCTTGGTGGCGCTGGCATCGCTGACCATTTTGATTATTTGGCTGAGAGTTGTATCCTCCCCAACCCTGGTGGCCCGGCAGCGGATATAGCCCGCCTGGTTTACCGTGGCTGCGGAGACCCTGTCTCCCTCGGTCTTGTCCACCGGGATGCTCTCCCCGGTCAGGGCCGACTCATCCACGCTGGTGCTGCCCTCAATTATCACTCCGTCCACCGGGATGCTCTCCCCGGGACGGACGGCAAAGATATCTCCCTTGTCCAGTTCTTCAATGGGCACTTCCCGCTCCTGGCCGTTTTCCACCAGGGTGGCGGTCTTTGGGCTGAGCTCCATGAGCCCTTTCAGAGCGTCGGTGGTTCTGCCCTTGCTCCGGGCCTCCAGCATTTTGCCCACTGTGATGAGGGTCAGTATCATGGCCGCCGATTCAAAGTACAGCTCATGGCGCAGGTGCTGGGCAGCGGCATCCCCCTGGGCACACATGGCAAACATTATATAGCAGCTGTACACGAAGGCCGCCCCCGAGCCCAGAGCCACCAGGCTGTCCATATTCGGTGCCCGATGGACGAGGCCCTTGAAGCCGCTGACAAAGAACTTCTGGTTTATCACCATCACCGCCATTGTCAGCAGCAGCTGGCTGAGGGCAAAGGCCAGGGCGCTCTCCTCCAGGAGCCTGGGTACCGGCCAGCCCCACATACCGTGGCCCATGGAGATGTACATCAGCACCAGCAGGAAGCCCAGAGAGCTTACAAGGCGGCGCTTTAAAACCGGAGTATCCCTGTCCTTCAGCTCATCTTCCTGAGCCTGCTTTGTCTTGCCGGCCGAGCCTTTCGGACTGGCCCCGTAACCCGCCGCCTCCACAGCCTGTATTATTTCCTCTTCGCTGGCGCTGCCCTCCACGGACATGGAGTTGGTGAGCAGATTTACGGCGCACTCGCTCACATCCGGCAGTGCGGACACCGCCTTTTCCACCCGTGCCGAGCAGGCCGCACAGCTCATGCCCGTCACATTATATTGCTTCATTCCCTTGCTCCTTCCATGGACTCTATCTCATCAGCTTTTGCAGGGTAGCCAGCAGCTCGTCTATGGTCTCGTCCTTCCCGGCCCGTATATCCCGGGCCACACAGGTGCGGATATGCTGGCTCAGCAGCTCCTTGCTGAAGGCGTTGAGAGCCGCCGTGGCCGCCGAGACCTGGGCGAGTATATCCGGGCAGTAGGCACTCTTTTCCACCATCCCCCGGATACCCCTGATCTGGCCTTCCACTCTGCTCAGACGATTTATCAGGTTCCTGTATTCCTCTTCGCTGCGGTGCTTCTTTCTCTCATGGCAGCACTCATGCTCCGGATTTTCCGCCTGGTCCAGGCTGCTTTCTCTATCTTCCGGCATCTATGCTCCCCCTTGTTCTTTGAAATATACCCCACCGGGGTATCCTGAGTATATACCCCCTATGGGTATTTGTCAACAGTAAAAATGCCGGCAGCGGCAGCAATACTGCCCGGGCCGTCGGCCTGTTCGGCGGAGTATAAATCCCCCAATCTTCCAAGGTCTTGTGTATGTTTATACACAAGACCCCATATTGTCTGGCAAAAGTGCTAAATTTCCCGGTGAAAAGCGATTGATAATTGTGAAAAGCTGTGCTATAATCTTGTCAGATATATGCAGACGGATTGTCTATTTTGTAACGTTCGGATGAGCGCCGCGGTGCTTCGGCGTCATCTCCGTTAATAATAAGATAAAATCAGAAAGGAAGATTTTATGGACGCAAAGTATCAGCCTCTATTTACTCCCTGGAAAATCGGCAATGTGGAAATAAAGAACCGCATCGTCCAGTGCTCCATGGGCGGCACTTCCCTGTTCGGTTGGCTGGAGCCCAACCACTTCGATAAGGAAGCGGCCTACTTCCTGCTCAACAGAGCCCAGGACGGCGTCGGTCTCATCCTGCCCGGTATGCAGTGCGTCAGAGACCAGCTGGGTATTCCCGGCAGAAAGTGGCTGTACCAGAACGACCAGATGTTCAAGCAGCTGAAGGAATACATGGTAGAGTTCCACAAGACCGGAGCAAAGCTGTTCATCCAGCTGGCCGCCGGCATGGGCCGCTCCATGGCCATCAACGGCTGGATGACCGTGCTGGCAAAGCACGACATCCTCAACAAGCTGGCCAGCCCCATCGTTGACGTGCAGTACTGCTGCGCTTCCGCTTCCGCAACACCCAACCGCTGGGCTGAGGATGTCAAGTCCCGTCCTCTCACCGTCGCTGAGATACACGAGATGGTCGAGGCCTTCGGTAAGACCGCAAAGCGGCTGAGAGAAGCCGGCGTGGACGGTGTCGAGATTCATGCCGTCCATGAAGGCTACCTTCTTGACCAGTTCACCATGAAGAATTGGAACTACCGTACCGACCAGTACGGCGGCTCCTTTGAGAACCGCTTCCGCTTCCCCGTTGAGATAGTTCAGGCCATCAAGAAGGAAGCCGGAGCAGACTTCCCTGTCTCCCTGCGTTACTCCGTCGTCTCCAAGACCAAGGAATGGGGCAAGGGCGCCATGCCTTACGAGACCGACTTTGAGGAGTGGGGCCGCGATATGGAAGAGTCCGAGCGTGCAGTCAAGTATCTGGGCGACGCCGGCTACGACATGTTCAACTGCGACAACGGTACATACGACGCTTGGTACTGGGCCCATCCGCCACAGTACATGCCCGACAACTGCAACCTTGAGTATGTAAAGCATATCAAGAAGTTCACCGACAAGCCCGTGGTCTGCGCAGGACGTATGGATCCTGTTGTGGCCGCAGAGGAGATAGCTGCCGGTACCATAGACGCCGTGGCCATTGCCCGCCAGAACCTCGTTGACCACGAATGGGTCCACAAGATCATGGAGGGCCGTCAGGACGAGATCAAGCCCTGTATCCGCTGCCACAACGGCTGCTTCAACTTCTCCAAGTGGAAAGGCGCTCCCAACCAGCAGAAGCTGGATGACTCCCTCCACCTGGCCCGCTGCGCTCTGAACCCCACCACCATGCAGCACAACCGCTACAAGATCGTCCCCACCAAGAAGCCCAAGAAAGTGGCCATTATCGGCGGCGGCATCGGCGGTATGGAGTGCGCCCTGGTGCTGCTCCAGCGCGGCCACAAGCCCGTTATCTTTGAAAAGACCAACGAGCTGGGCGGCCTGTTCCTCACCGCCTCCGCCATGAGCTTCAAGGAGAACGACAAGGAGCTGCTGCGCTGGTACAAGAGAGAGATAGAGAAAGCCGGAGTTGAGATACACTTCAACACCGAGGTCACCGACCTTGGCACTCTCCGGGGCTTCGACGATATCATCGTGGCCACCGGCTCCGTGCCCAGGACCATGCCCACCGTGCCCGGCTTTGACAAGTGCCTCACCTTCACCCAGCTGCTGAAGGACAAGGTCCCCGTGGGCGACAAGGTGCTGTTTATCGGCGGCGGCCAGTCCTCCTGCGAGGCGGCCTATGACCTGGTTCTCCACGGCAAGCACCCCATCATTGTGGAGTATGCCAACGACCTGGTTGTGGCTCAGGCCACCTGCCTTGCCAACACCTCCTTCCTCCGGGATGCCATGGAGTATCACAAGGTTCCCGTGTATCTGGAGCACACCGTCACCGCCATTCGGGACGGCTCCTGCACCGTGAAGAACCTCAAGACCGGCGACACCTTCGAGGTGGAGTGCGACAACGTGGTCAACGGCATCGGCTTTGTTCCCACTCCCGTGGGCGGCAAGAACAGCAAGGCCCACCGTGTGGGCGACTGCGTGGCCATCGGCAACCTGCGCACCGTTATCTGGCGCGCCTGGGATGTGTGCATGAAGATCTAAAACATAATCAAAAAATTCCTCAGGTCAATGGCCTGAGGAATTTTTTAGCGAAGAATAAATAGTGAAACAAAAGTAGTTAAGGTGAAAGCTCCGCCGGAGTCCGGCGGAGCTTTCGGATTAAATAAAACTCTGTCCGGATTCCCGGACAGAGTTTACATTAATTATTCATTATTCGTTATTAATTCTTCATCAGTATCAGCCGGCTTTTGCCTTCATGAGCCTCGGTATGATGACAAGGGCCAGCACGCCGCCGATGAGGGCGGTGACACCCTGGGGCCAGGAGAAGGTGGCGGACATCACTGCCGCCTGCTTTTCCGGCACGCTGCCCAGAGTAGCTATCACCGTAGGCACTGCGACCCACAGGAAGCCACACTTTATAAGAGCGCAGCACACCATGGAGATGCGGCTGTCCAGCTTCGTCCTCCTGCTCAGGCCGAAAAGCCCGGCCAGGATGGCGTTGCCGCAGGCGATCACCGGCACCAGCTGAATCAGAGCCGGACCCACGCCCAGAAGAAAAGCCAGAGCGGAGGAGAAAAGGCCTATGCAGATACCGGAGAGGGCTCCTGTGCGGGCGGCAAAGACAAAGAGCACGCAGTTGACCAGGCTGCCGGTGATGAGCTGGGTGACGGACAGAGGCCCTATCACCACGGCCCCGGCGGGGAAGAGCTTGCCCGCCAGCTGGGCCAGGACCACCAGGGCAATGCCTATGGCAGTCTCCGCTATAAACTTTATCGCTTTATGCTGAGTCCTCATTCAGTGGCCTCGGAAAGCCTTGCCGCATAGCTGCTTTCACCTGCTGTCTGCTTGGGAGCCTCGTCCTTGTATTTCTTCACCGCTGCGGAGGCCGCGGCCACCGGGGCTATCGTACCTGCTCCGGCCACGCAGCCGCCGGGGCAGGCCATGCCCTCCAGCAGGTAGCCGTTGCGCTTGCCGGCTTTGGCCATAAGGAGCATCTTGCGGCACTCACGCAAGCCGTCTCCAAACTCCATTTTAATTTCCGTGCCGGGCCTTATCTTGGAGATGTGGTCCGCCACGGCGGCGGCCACGCCGCCCACAACTGCAAAGCCCCGGCCTGCGCTGGTGCCTTCGTCAAAGTCCTTGTCCTGCTCGTCGGGCTCCAGAGTGGCAAAGTCCACTTCCTTGGCCTGGAACATACCCTGTATCTCCTCAAAGGTGAGAACGAAGTCCACATCGGAGCGTATGGTGCGCCGGGAGGCCTCCAGCTTCTTGGCGGCGCAGGGGCCAACAAAAACTATCTTTGCATCGGGGTTATCCTTTTTGACGATACGGGCAGTGAGCACCATGGGAGTAAGGGCCATGGAGATGTAGTCGGTAAATTCCGGGAAGAGCTTCTTTGCCATGACGCTCCAGGCGGGGCAGCAGGAGGTACCCATGAAGGGCTGCTTTTCCGGGACCTTTTCCAGGAAGTCCTCCGCCTCCTCTATGGTGCACAGGTCTGCGCCCACAGCCACTTCCACCGTGTCGCTGAAGCCCAGAATACGCATTGCCTTGCGGAGCTTTGCGGGGGTGGCGTCCTTGAACTGGCTGACAAAGGCGGGGGCCACGATGGCAATTATCCTTGTGCCGGACTTGATGGCCTGGATTATCTGGAAGATCTGGCTCTTGTCGGCAATGGCGCCGAAGGGGCAGTTCACCAGGCACATGCCGCAGGAGACGCACTTGTTGTAATCTATAACGGCCTTGCCGTTCTCGTCGCTGCCGATGGCGTCCATGCCGCAGGCCTTGGCGCAGGGCCGCTCAATGCGGCTGATGGCGTCATAGGGGCACTGGTTGAGGCACTTGCCGCACTTGATGCACTTGCTCTGGTCGATGTTGCTCTTGCCGTCCTTGATGTAGATGGCGCCCTTGGGGCAGACTGCCTGGCAGGGGTGAGACAGACAGCCCTGGCAGTTGGAGGAGACCCGTATCTCCTTGGGGGGGCAGCCGTTGCAGGCAAAGGGTATGATATTTATAAGGGGC
The DNA here is from genome assembly GCA_944385705.1 of uncultured Oscillospiraceae bacterium. Taxonomy (GTDB): domain Bacteria; phylum Bacillota; class Clostridia; order Oscillospirales; family Oscillospiraceae; genus Limivicinus. The sequence goes on from CALWYF010000012.1 coordinate 7,381, forward strand.
GGCTCATAGTACTTCTCCGGTATATTGGCCTCCTCTATGCCGTCGCTGGCGGGACCGTACTCGTCCGCCGTGCGCAGGGGCAGGCCGCAGGCCAGGCGCAGACGTTCAGTGACTATGGCACGCTCCAGAAAGATGTTGCCTCTGTATCTGGCCTCGCTGCCCGGCACTATCTTGTAAGGCAGGCGGTCGATGCGGGAATAGTCCCCGCCCTCATAGGCCAGCTTGGCAACTTCCTTGAATACGCTGTTTCTCAAATCGTCAACTACGCTGTGGATTCCTCTCATGTTTTACCTCCGGAAATAATTTCACCTTAGGATGAGCTTCAAGGCTTTCTTCAGCATTGTCAATTTTATCACGCACTTTTCATTCAGTCAATGCACTGTTTTGTTTTGGACAAAGCTTCTGTCAAGTGCCTAATTTAGGCAGTTTTTCTTGAGGCTTTCCTCCCAATTTATTATAATATTGTACAAAGAAAAAGGAAAAAATTCTTTAACTGGAGATGAAATATTCCACGCTTTTTCCCTACTGTATAGTTGAAGCGGAAAGGAAGTGGACAAATGGAAGACGGCAGGATAATAGACCTGTTCTTTGAGCGCTCGGAACAGGCTGTGTCTGAGCTGGAAAGGAAATACGGCAAGGCGGTGAAGGCCCTGTCCCTGAATATTCTGGGGGATGTGCGGGATGCGGAGGAGTGCGCCGCCGACACCTATCTGGCGGTGTGGAACAGCGTTCCACCTCGGCGGCCGGAGCACCTGAAGGCCTACACCCTGGCCATAGCCCGGAACCTGTCCCTGGACCGCTACCATGGCAGCCGGGTCCAGAAGCGAAACGGCAGCTATGACCTGGCCCTTTCGGAGCTGGAGGGCTGCCTGGCGGCGGCCGGGGATGCCCAGACGGAGCTGGAGGCCAGGGAGCTGGCAGAAGCCTTGAACCGTTTTCTCTCCGGGCTTTCAAAGGAGGACCGGCAGCTCTTTGTCTGCCGCTACTACCTGGCCCAGCCGGTGAAGGACATCGCCGCAAGGCTGAAAGTCAAAAGCAGCGGGGTCTCCCTGCGTCTCTTCCGCATCCGTGAAAAACTTAAAAAATATCTGGAAAGGGAGGGGCTGATACAATGAGGCGTGAGGAAATTTCCCGGGCACTGTCCATGCTGAACGAGGAATATATCCTTGAGGCCCTGGAGCTGACCGAGCCCGGCAGTGAGGCCCCCAAGGTGAGCGACATGAAAAATTCCCGGCGCAGCGCAAGAAATCTACGGCGCACACTGCTGATAGCCGCAGTTATATCCGTGTTCTTTGCCGTCACCGCCTTTGCCATAGGCTACGGCATAAACCGGCAGCGGCAGCAGGAGCTGCGGGAGCAGCTGCAAATAGACCAGCACCAGGTGGAGGAATACACCGAATATCCGCTCCCGGAGGAGACCGGGGAGGAAGTTTCCTCCGACGTTGAAATAACCGTCACCCTGCTGTCCTCCATTGGGGGCGTGGAATTTGACAGGGTATATTTCAATGTGTCTCCTATAGAACCAGACTCCGCAAGGGATGTATATTATTTTCTTGGCGTCTCCCATGACGGCGGAAAAACTTATATAAATATGAGCTCTCTGTGGGAAAACGGGCAGCAGGTCTATGATGCGGAAACCAAGACCGCCACTTTTGAATATCTGATTTCCCACGCCGGGTCCGACCAGGCCTCCCGGGATATAATAGTGGGATATTGCCCCGATGCTCAGGATGAGGACGCAGAAATACAGCAGCTGGGCAGCTTTACCCTGGATTTGCCTGAGGTAAGGATAAGAACTTGCATGTTTGATAATCCCATTGAGTTCAGCTGTGAGGAGCTGGGCAAGAGCGGCAGGCTGCTGGGCATCGAACTGTATTCCACCGGGATAACCTGGCTTTTGGAGCACGAGGACTCGGAGCGCTTTTATCATTCTCTGCCCTTTGAGGACCTGAGTCCGGAGGAACAGGCGTGGATACACAGTGTAAGTGCTCCCTGGGCCAATACCATAAGTGCCGTCACCATGGGCACCCTCCACATGGCTGACGGCTCGGATATCAAACTCAGGTCCGCCGAGTCCGGAGCTTATCAGGACGGCATCGTAAAGCGCTACGGCAGCTTTGCTTTAAGTACCATAGACCCTGACGATGTAGTCTCCATCACCCTCTTTGACGGCACTACCATAGACCTGAGCTGACTACCGGAGCAAGCACCCATATATGCTAAAATCCCCATCCCTGGCGGGATGGGGATTGCAGCATTATATCAAGTTATATCAGATATAGAAGCTGCCGCCGCTGTTAAAGAACCGGATGAAGTAATAGCCCACCATCAGGTGGCCCAGCAGCAGGCCCAGACCGATGAGGCACAGCAGCGCCCCTCCGGCTTTCCTTTTGGCAAAGCCGTCCTGTATCATCCGCCACAGCAGGCCTATGCCCAGGCCGAACACGCAGGTATAGAGGCTGAGACTGCCCCAGCTGAAATTGCCGTCATTGGCCCGGTAGCCTGTCTCTGTGAGGAAGACCGCCTCCAATATGGACACCAGCAGCACCAGCAGGAAGAGGCCGGTCTCTTCCTTTTTCTTTTCCTGCCGCAGCTGGAGAATCAGGGTATATATGGGCAGCAGCAGAGAACGCAGATACATCAGTGCAAGGCTCCCCGCCTGGCTGAGACTCAGACTCTTCAGGGCAATGCCGGACTCGCCCTGGACTCCCTCTATACCCATGTCCTCCAGTATCTCATTGCCGCTCTGGGAGAAGTCCCGGCTGAAGAGCATGGCATACTGGCCTATGCAGATGAGGCCCGCAGGCACCACTGCCAAGCCCAGAATGACCTCGTTTTTCAGGTACTTGCCCTTATATTTTATAAAGTCGTAAATCAGCAGGCCCAGCAGGGTGGGGCAGAAGGCAAAGGCAAAGTTTGGCTTGAAGCCCGTGGCTACAAGAAAAGCCACCATGAAGCCCAGCCACTCCTTCTTGCCGATGCTGCCGTGACGCTGCTGCCAGCAGCGGAAAAAGCCGATAAAGCTCAGAGGAATGAAGGTGCGGCTGAAGAGCACCGTCATGTTGTGGTATAGATTGCCGTTGTATGCGTCAAGATATATGCCTGTCTGCACCCCGGGGATTATCCAGGGGCCGCAGAGATGGGCAAAAGCCGAGGCCAGGAAGGCCTCCACAGGGCTGAGCCGGGGCAGCAGATAGCGGATGAACATGGCCAGAGTAAAGAGGCCTATAAGGTTGTTCAGGGTCAGGCTCACCGCCAGGGCCCGCTGGGCAAAAAATTCCCCGCCCAGGTAGAAAAGCTGTATCAAAAGGCTGCTGAGGCCGTAGTCGTTGTGGCCCAGGGCCAGCTTTATATGGGCGGGCACGTCGGAAAACACCAGGCCGGTGCAGGCGCAGTAGAACACCTTCCACCATTTGTAGCAGAGGAAGGCCGTGAAGACCAGGCTGAATATCGCCAGCGGCAGTTCGTTTTTCTTTTTCGTGCCCAGTATATCCATCGCTGAGTTTCCTTTCTCCGCTCATACTATGTGTTAGGATTATACCCCAAATCCCCCAAAAGAACAAGCTTCCGAAATATCAAAAAGAGAGCGGGTCTCCCCGCTCTCTTTTTGCTGGGTATGTATTATTTTCTGTTCTTTCTCTGCACGGTGTAGACATAGGCGCCGATGCCCACCAGGCCCAGCAGAGCCAGCATCAGCACTATCTGCAAAAAGGCGCTGCCGGCGTTGGTCTCATGGGGCTCATGGACAGTGACAGTGTGAGTGGGAGAGGGGCTGGCGCTGGAGTCGGGGGAGGCACTGGGGGAAGCGCTGGGAGAAGCCGTAGGCGAGGGGCTGGCAGAGGCCGTAGGGCTGGGAGTAGGGGTGGAGCGCTCCGCCACCTGCACTGTAAAGGTGGTGCTGGCGCTGCCGTATATGACCTTCACCTGCTGGCTGCCCGCAGTGCTGAACACCATGGGGGTGCAGGTGAAGCCCTGGCTCACATCGGTTATCTGCTTGTTGGTTACCACCCGGATGGAGAGGCCGGTGGTGTCCAGTCTGTCCCCCACGGTGTAGCTGGTCTTGGCGGGCATGCTGGAAATGCTGATGCTCTGCACCACTTCCTTCTCAGCCTCCACCTCCACGGTGAAGGTGCAGCTCTTGCCCTGGTACTTCACGGTTATGGTCTGGGTGCCGGATACGTTCAGCACTGCGGGAGAGACTTCCAGACCGCCGGTGACATCATAATAGCCCTGGTCGGTGTAGACCCGGACGGAGAGCCCGTCGGTCACCAGCCGGTCTCCCTCCTTGTACTGGGTCTTGACAGGCAGAGTGAGCACGCCGATGCCCTCTATCACCGGCTGGTTGTTCTCCACGGTGACGGCAATGGGGGAGGATATGACCTGAGTGGAGCTGTTGCTGACCACGCAGTAGTAATAGTTGGTGCCCACACTGCTGGTATCGGCATAGTAATTGCTGCCGGTGGCGTTGACGATGAGGGTACCGCTCATATTGGAACCGTCCAGACTGCGGTACCACTGGTAGCTGAGAGCACTGCCGTCGGGAGACTGGGCAGTGACTGAGATTATGGCAAGGTCGCCTACGTTGCAATTAACGTCGGCGCAGGTGTATACGGTAGGCTCGGAGCTCCCCCCCGGCAGTGGGGCCAGAGCATAGGCTCCCGGTGCGGCGGCAATGAGCAGCAGCAGCGCCAGAGCCAGGGAAATAAATCTTTTTTTCATCTTTTCATCCATGTCCTTTCTGTTTCAAGCTAGTAATAACATATCCTCAAACCATTGTCAACAGTTGTGAAGCTACAATAAATATGCTAAAATATATCTTAATAAAGTAAGTGACAACGAAATATGCGGAAAGGAGTTTAGCCCATGGCCTTCACCCAATGGTATAAGGAAATGTCCGTCTACCACATCTGGCCCCGCAGCTTCCGGGACGGCAACGGAGACGGCATCGGCGACCTCTACGGCGTGCTTGAAAAGCTGGACTATATAAAGAGCCTGAATGTGGACGCCATATGGTTTTCCCCTCTCTACCCCTCCCCCAATGCGGACTACGGCTATGACATAGCCGATTACAAATCCATTCATCCGGACTTCGGGGACCTGGAGCTGTTTCGCCGGGTTCTGGAGGAGGCCCACAAGCGGGGGCTGAAAGTCTTCATGGACCTGGTGGTGAACCACAGCTCCGACCAGCATCCCTGGTTCAAGGCCAGCCGTTCAAGCCGGGACAATCCCTACCACGACTATTACCACTGGAGGCCGGGCCGCCGGGGCATAGGCGGAAGGCGTCTGCCCCCCAACAACTGGACCAGCATCTTTGAAGGCGGGGCCTGGGAGTATGACGTTAATTTAGACGAATACTATCTCCATTTGTTCGCAAAAAAGCAGCCTGATTTGAACATGGACAATCCCAAGGTCCGCGCCGAGGTAAAGGACATTCTCCGCTTCTGGCTGGATATGGGGGTGGACGGCTTCAGGGAGGACGTGGTCACCTTCATCGCCAAGGCTCCGGGCCTGCCCAACTCCTACCCCAGGCTGCCCATAGCCAACGGCATGAAATATTTCTCCAACCGGCCGGAAGTCTACGGCTATCTGAAGGAGTTCCGGGATGAGGTGCTGAAGGATTACGACTGCTTTACCGTGGGAGAGAGTCCTCTCACCAACGCCGACATCGCCCTTAAGTACGTTACCGAAGGTGAGGGCCAGGTTCTGAACGAGATGATAGCCTTTTCCCACATGGAGGCGGACTGCTTCATGACGGACATGCTCCGCCTGCCCTTCAGTCTTCGGAAGATGAAGCGGGCCTTTTCCGATTGGCAGTACAAGCTCGCCGGCAAGGGCTGGAACGCCCTGTACATAGAGAACCACGACCACGCCCGGATAATCAGCCGCTACGGCAGCGAGGACTACCCGGTGGAGAGCGGCAAGCTGCTTGCCGCCATGTACATTCTACAGCGGGGTACCCCCTTCATTTATCAGGGTCAGGAAATAGGCATGACCAACATCCGCCTGCCGGAGATAGGCATGTACAAGGACGTGGCCAGCCACAACAATTACCGCATATTCTCAAGGCTCGTAGGGAAAAAGAAGGCCATGGAGCTGCTGAAGGAGACCAGCCGGGAAAACGCCCGCACCCCCATGCAGTGGAACGCCACAGCCAATGCCGGCTTCAGCAGCGCCAGTCCCTGGTTCCCCGTGAACCCAAATTACAGCGCCGTGAACGTGGCGGCTCAGGAGGCCGACCCCGACTCTCTTTTGAACTTCTACCGGAAGCTTCTGGCTTACCGGAAGTCTGATCCTCTGGTCATTTACGGGGACTATCGGGAGCTCCGCCCCAGAGACAGGCATTTTTATGTATATGAGCGCAGCTATCAGGGCCGCCGTCTGCTGGTCATCTGCCATTTCAGTTCCCGGCCCCACAGTTTCAGAGCCCCGGCGGGCATGGAGCCATCCCGGGGAAAACTGCTGTTTTCCAATTACCCGGCCAATCCCCTTCAGGGCGAGGGCTTCAGCGCCAGACCCTGGGAGCTGCGGGTATATGAGCTGTGAGCTTTTTCAGCCTATGAGACAGAGAGGATAAAATATGAACAGCATAAAAGAGAAAGCCTATGCCAAACTGAACATCTCCCTGGATGTATCCAGCCGTCGTGAGGACGGCTACCACGACATGGTTATGGTGATGCAGACCATCTCCCTTTTCGATGAGATAGAGCTCAAGCTGGAGGAAGGCGGCAAGGTACGGGCAAAGACCAACCTGCCCTTTATCCCCGGAGACGAGCGGAACCTGGCAGTAAAGGCGGCTTTGAAATTTCTGGAAGCCACCGGCCATGAGGGTCAGGGCATGTCCATAAAAATCGCCAAGAGAGTCCCAGTGGGGGCGGGCATGGGGGGCGGCTCCTCCGATGCCGCCGGAGTGCTCCGGGCTCTGAACCGACTTTACGGCTTCCCACTGTCCACAGCGGAGCTGGAGGAGCTGTCCTGCGCCGTGGGTTCCGACGTGGCCTTCTGCGTTGCAGGAGGCACGGCCCTGGCCACCGGCCGGGGAGAAAAGCTCCAGGCCCTGCCTCCCCTGCCGGACTGTCTCTTCGTGGTGTGCAAGCCGGAGTTTTCTATCTCCACTCCTGAGCTGTTTAAAAAGCTGGACCAGATGCCCCTGCGCCGCCACCCGGACACTGCCGGGCTCCTCTCCGCAATAGAGAATGGGGAGCTGAGTCAGATGTGCCGGAGGCTGTACAATGTCTTTGAGGACGTGGATGACCGGCGTATGCGCACGGTGTCGGAGATAAAGAGCCTGCTGCTGGACTACGGGGCCCTGGGGGCAGTGATGACCGGCACCGGCTCGGCGGTGTTCGGAGTCTTCCGCCCGGATGCGGCCACAGAAGAGCTCTGCGCCCTGCTGCGCCGGGAATACGGTTTTTGCGAGAGCGCCCGCTGCGTTGGCAGGGTGCTGGATTGAGGCAATAAAAAAGCCTTGCAATGGGGCCGCCTCTATGGTAGAATAAGCCCGCTTTGCGGCAGACAGTTCGTGACCATCCTGTCTATAAAAAAAACTAGGGACGAAAACAAGTATCAAGTAAAAGTTGTTTGTTTGGACGCACCCTGGATGGGTGCGTCTTTTTATGTCCGGAGGTGATGAAAATGGATATGAAGAATTTGGACAAGACCCGGAAGCTGTGCTTTTCCGGGGCAGTCATGGCAATCTACATAGTGCTGATGTACCTGACCCAGAGCTTTGCTTTCGGCCAGTACCAGGTGCGCATAGCTACAGCCATATATTCCACCGCATATCTGTTTCCGTTCCTGGTTGTGCCGCTGGCTCTGGCCAATCTGCTGTCCAACATGCTTATGGGCGGCTTTGGCTTTTTCGATATCGTGGGCGGCGGCCTGGTGGGCCTGCTCACCGCCGGCTGCTGCGCCTGGCTGGGCAAAAAGCGGCTGAGCGTCGCTCTCACTGCCCTGCCCGTCACCCTCATCCCGGCCCTGGGTGTGGCCTCCTGGCTGAGCTATCTGCTGGGCACGCCCTACTGGGTGATGGCTCTGAGCCTGCTGGTGGGCCAGTTCATCTCCGGCATTGCCGGGGGCCTGCTCACGTCGGCCCTGAAAAAAATCTGGAAATTTGAATGAGGAGGAAGAGAACATGAACGGCAGAAATTCCGCCGAGGCCGAGGGCCTCTCCCTGCTGGGAAACAAAAAGACCGTATACAAAAGCGACTACGCCCCCGAGGTGCTGGAGACTTTCCTGAACAAGCACCCGGACAACGACTATTTCGTGAAGTTTAACTGCCCGGAGTTCACCAGTCTCTGCCCCATCACCGGGCAGCCGGACTTCGCCACCATATATATCTCCTATGTTCCCGGAGAGCGCATGGTGGAGAGCAAGTCTCTGAAGCTGTATCTCTACAGCTTCCGCAATCACGGAGACTTCCACGAGGACTGCATGAACATCATCATGGAGGACCTGATAAAGCTGATGGACCCCAAGTATATCGAGGTCTGGGGCAAATTCACCCCCCGCGGGGGGCTCTCCATCGACCCCTACTGCAACTACGGCCGCCCCGGTACCCGCTGGGAGGAAGTGGCCTGGCAGCGGCTGAGCATGCACGACCTGTATCCCGAGAAAGTGGACAACCGCTGATTTTTAAACTACGGTTTAAAATATGAAAAAACCGTCCAAGCTATGTGCATACACTACATAGCAAGGACGGTTTTTTATATGTTCAAGACCAAGATAAGATCCCTGAAGCTCTGGGAGACTGCTCTGCTCATAGCCCTGTCTCTCACCACCCTGGCGGCCCTCTGGGCCCAGGGACGGCAGAACTCCCTCAGTGAAAAGCTGGTGCGCTTTCATGTCATCGCCGTTTCCGACGACGAATACGAGCAGCAGCTGAAGCTGCGGGTGAGAGACGCCGTGCTGGAGTACATCTCCCCCAAGCTGGAAGAGGCGGAAAGCAGCACTCAGGCCCGGGAGATACTGGCCGCAGAACTGGACAATATCCGTGAAGCCGCCCAGACCGTTTCTGAAGGCCGGGGCGTCACCGTGACCCTTACCCGGGAAAACTACCCCACCAAGAGCTATGAGGGCTTTACCCTCCCCGCCGGGGAGTATGAGTCCCTCCGGGTCATTCTGGGAGAAGGTCAGGGCCACAACTGGTGGTGTATCGTCTTTCCCCCCGTCTGCCTCTCCGCCGCCCAGGCCGACACTGTGGAGCAGCAGCTGGGAGAGGAGGACTTTCGCCTCATCAGCGAGGAGGAGGGCTACGAACTGCGCTTCAAGGCTCTGGAGCTCTGGGGAGAACTGGTGGAAAAACTTGGCTGAAACCCAGAGGAAATCTTGCGCAGGGCCGGCTTGGCGTGTATAATGTTCCCATATGAATAAAGTATGGGAGGAAAAGGCCATGAAGCTGTGCAATATAAATGTAGGCGGGGAAACCCGTCTGGCCCTGGTCACATCCCGGGGTGTAGTAGACCTGAAGGCCGCCGGCTATACCGGCAGTATGAACGAACTCATTTCAGGCGGCTGTCCCGGAGAGCTGAAGCGCTACGCAGAAGACGAGAGCCTGCCCACTGTGGACAGCCCAGTCTTTGCCAACGTGGTAGAGCCCATAGGCAAGCTGGTGTGTGTGGGCCTCAACTACCGGGCCCATGCCTCCGGGGTACATATGAAGATACCTGAATACCCCATCCTCTTTTCCAAATTTGCCAATGCCCTGGTGCCCTGCGGCGCTCCGGTGGAGCTGCCAAGCTGGGAGAGCAGCTACGACTACGAGGCGGAGCTGGTTATCGTCATGGGCAAGGAGTGCTGGAATGCAGACGAGGCGCAGGCCAAGGCCGCTATCTTCGGCTACACCTGCGGCAACGACTTTTCCCTGAGAGACGCCCAGATGCGCAGCGGCCAGTGGCTCATTGGCAAGACCATGCCCGGCTTCGGTCCCTGCGGCCCCTGCATAGTCACCGCCGATTCCTATGACCCGGAGGAGCCCAAGGCCATCCGCAGCTATGTGAACGGCCAGCTGCGCCAGGACGGCAGCACCGGCGACATGATATTCTCCTGTGCAAAGATAATCAGCTATGCCTCCAAGTACATCAAGCTCTGCCCCGGCGACCTGATCTTCACCGGTACCCCCAGCGGTGTGGCCCTGGAGGGTGAGGAAAAGCACTGGCTCCGCCCCGGCGATGTTGTGGACGTGGAGATAGAAGGCATAGGCACCCTCCGTAATCCTCTGGTGTAAGTTTGCCGCTTCCCATAAAACAAAATACCTAAGGAATTTTCCCCGGCTTCTTCCAAAGCTTTGGGCTCCCCCCGGCCCTACCTTGGGAAGAGCCGGGGATTTCTTTGCTTTTGCCCCTTGACACGCATCTTCTACTGTTGTAGAATATATACAGTTACTACAGATGTAGAATATTATGGAGGTGAAGCGCTATGAAGGACTTTCCCCATCTCCCCGACGCCGAGCTGGAAGTGATGCAGATAATCTGGGACAAGGGGGGCGGCGTCTCCCGGCAGGAGGTTGAGCGGGAGCTTTCCGCCCGGCGCTCCCTGGCCCCCACCACCATCCTCACCTTTCTTACCCGCCTGTGTGAAAAAGGCTTTCTCAGGGCGGAGCGGGAGGGCCGCAGCAACCTGTACACTCCCCTCATCTCCCGGAGGGACTATCTGGCCCGGGAGAGCCGAAGCATTCTGGATAAGCTCTTCGGCGGCTCTCTCAGTTCCTTTGCCCTGTCCCTCAGCGACGCCGGGCTGAGCCGGAAAGAGCTGGAGGAGCTCCGGGAGCTTTTGGAGAGGGATGAGCTATGACTGAAGCCGATCTGCATCTTCTGCTCTTTTTTAAGCTGATCTGGGGGACTTTTCTGGCTTTCATGCTGGCCTGGGGCTTCCACCGCAGCTGGCGCTATGAGCACGGAGCACCGGCCTCCGTGGCCTATGCCGACGCCCCTGCCGGGCACAAATATACCTATGTGTACCTTAATCCCCTTTACCTGCCCATAGCCCTGGGTGTATATCTGCTCCTTATCCTGGTTCTGGGCCTGTGCAATCTCTGGGGCATGACCGTGATCTTTCTGGGCGCAGTGCTCACCATAAACATATATTTCATTCTACTGCTTCTGCTCCTGCCCCTGCTGAGGCATTTCTTTTCCTCCCGTGCCTGCGCCGTTTTGTGGCTTCTGCCCACCTTCCTTTTCTATAATCCCGCCGTGCCGGACAACCTGGCCAGGGAGGCCTTGTGGACCCTCAAGCTGTCTCCCGACTTTCCCCGCCTGTTCATGGCTGTCTATCTCCCGGTGGCCCTGGTCATCTTCGGCTGGAAGCTGCTTGAAAACCATCTGTTCTATAAGCGCACCATGGCCTCGGCCCGGGAGGTGACGGAAGGCCGGGAGCTGGAACTTTTCAAAGCCGAGCTGGAGCGGGTGTCCTATCTCAGTCCGGTAAAGCTCTGTTACTGTGACTGCCTCAGCTCTCCCCTTTCCATGGGCTTCTATGACCAGACCCGGGTCACATTGCTGCCCCGTAGGGACTACACGGAGCAGGAGCTGAACTTTATCTTCCGCCACGAGGTCTGTCACCTCCAGCGCTGCGATATCCACACCAAGGTTTTTCTGGCCTTCTGTCTGGCCTTTTGCTGGTTCGATCCCCTGGTGTGGCTGGCGGTACACCGGGCTTCGGAGGATCTGGAACTTTCCTGCGACGAGCTGGTGCTGGAGGGCCTGGGCCGGGAGGAGCGGCAGGCTTACGCCCGGCTGCTCCTGAGCTGCTCCGGTAAAGCCCCGGGCTTTACCAGCTGTCTCTCCGCCGCCGGGCGCACCATGCGCTATAGGCTTAAAAACGTGGTGGAGCCCAGGCGCTGCCTCCCCGGCACCCTGCTGCTGGCTGTTGTAATGTTTCTCTGCGTCATGGGCTACGGCCTGGTTATGTTCAATATATAGCGCGCCTGATATGTGATAAAACCCGGCGGAGCATTCCGCCGGGTTTCAGTACTATCTGGATTTCTCAGTCCGGCAGAAACACCGTGAAGGTGCTGCCCTTGCCCAATTCGCTTTCCACGCTGGCGCTGCCACCGTGGAAATTGGCTATTTCCTTCACCATAGCCAGGCCCAGGCCGCTGCCCCCGTCTTCGCCCCTGGAGCTGTCCGCCTGCCAGAAGCGTTTCCAAACTTTGTCCAGGTCCTCTTTCGCTATGCCTATGCCGTCGTCGGTTACGGATATCTCCGCCCCGTCCTTCAGTTTCTTCAGCTTCAGCAGGATGTGTCCCCCATCCCGGCCGTACTTATAGGCGTTTTGCAGCAGATTATGGATGACTCTGGATATAAGGGCCGCATTGAATTTCAGGGAAACCTCGTCCTCTATCTCCGTTTTCAGTTCTATCCCCCGGCCCTTCTCCGGCACGAACTCATTGGCGCACATCTCCACAAAGGCGCTGAGGTCTCCCTCTCTCATGGGATAGCGGTCGGTGCCGTGGTGCATACGGGTAAGACCCAGCAGCTGCTGCACCAGTTGGGACATGCCCTTGGCCTGCTCCTCTATAACTCCAATGGACGTAAGGAAATCCTCCTTCGTCTCATCCTTTCGTTTGGACCGGTCACACTGAGCCAGGATGATAGTTATGGGGGTGCGAAGCTCATGGGAGGCATCGGAGACGAACTGGCTCTCCGCAGTGAAAGACTGCTCCAGGCGCTCAAACATTCTGTCAAATACCCGCCCCAGGCGCTTCAGCTCCTTAGGCCCCCGCTTCAGGGCCAGTCTGCGGCTCAGATCGCCGCCGTCTGAGATGTCGTTTGCCACGCCTATCATCTTGTCCATAGGCCGGAAGGACAGCCAGGATATGAGCCAGCCCCCGCCAATAGCCAAAAGCAGCAGTCCGGGCACTATGCTTAAGGTAAGTATCAAAATTGTGCGCATCAGCCCCGAGCGGTCGTTTGCGTTGATGACCCCTCTTATCCATATGCCGGTGACGTCCATGTCCACATAGCTGTCATAGACGTAATATTCCACGCCGTCTATTATCTGGCTGCGCATCACATTGGTCTCCAGGGGGAGAGTGATGTCTATCTCCTCCGGCATGGCGCCCAGGAGCAGTTCTCCCTGCTCGTTGTAAAAGTCACAGTATACGCCCCGGTTATACACCTCCAGATCGTCCCACTCAAAGCGGCCGTGGTCAAATTCCACATCCCCCACATTGGACAGCACTACCCGCACCAGCCGTCCCGCCGGGTCGTCGCTTATGGTATTGGCGTTTATCACCAGCACGAACACCAGCACCATGGCCGCCATCAGCAGCACCATCAGGGTGAACCACAGCGTCATGCGCATTTTCACCGACAGCATAAGCTCACCCCTTTACTTTTCCTTCAGCACCCAGCCGGTGCCCCAGACGGTGTGGATAAGTTTTTTTGAAAAGCCTGTATCCATTTTCTTTCTGAGATAACCCACGTACACGTCCACCACATTGGTGCCGCCCTCGTAATCGTAGTTCCATAGGTTGTTCTCTATCATCTCCCGGGACAGCACCACTTCCTTATTGCGCATCATGTATTCCAGCAGGGAGAACTCCTTGGCTGTGAGCTCTATATTTTTTCCCGCCCTGGTCACTGTCTTGGTATTGCTGTCCAGACTCAGGTCGGCGATGGTATAGACATTGGAGCGGTTGCCGGTATACTTTCTGGCCATGACCCGAACCACAGCCATCAGCTCCTTGAAGTCAAAAGGCTTTGTGAGATAGTAGTCTCCCCCGCTCTCAAGGCCTTCCACTTTGTCCGCCACGGCGTCTCTGGCGGTGAGAAACAGCACCGGGGTATTGTCACCTCTGTCCCTCAGCCTTTTTACCAGCTCGAAGCCGTTCATTTTAGGCATCATAACGTCCAGGATGATGACATCATATCCGGCACACTCCAGATATTCAAGTGCCTCCACCCCGTTGTAACAGCTGTCCACGCTGTAGCCCTCATCCTCCACCGCCTCGCTTATTATGCGGTTGAGATGCTTTTCGTCCTCCACCACGAGTATACGCATTCTGCCGCCTCCCTCCCATTTTTAATAATAGTAACATTAATTATTAATAAATTTATTAATACTCCCGTCGGGCTCTCTATGGCACGGCTCCAATTTTTTCTTCCGCTGCCTTGATTTTAATTCTTTTCTTAAGATATTACAATATACTTCAGTCATAAACAGTAAAGGAGACAGAGAGATGAAAAAATTTCTGAAGGTATTTATAATAGTTCTGGTTTTGCTGCTGGTGGTTGGAGGAGCCATAGGGGGCTTCTTCATCTACCGCCACAACACCATGTATATAGGCCGGGACGAGGCTTTGCGTATAGCCCTCAATGACGCCGGTGTGGACATTTCCGCTCTGAGAGACCGGGATGTTGATTTTGATTCCGAGCACGGCTCCGCCTGGTACGACGTGGATTTCGAATCGGCAGGCGTTGAATACGAATACTCCCTGGACGCCGTCACCGGCGAGATCCTGTACAGTTATTCCGAGGCCGATCGCTACTGAGCGTCCCAGCGATCTTTTCAAGCAGTTCCTTTCTGACAGTTGCCTCCCATTCCATTTTCCCCTCTTACACCTCTTGGCAAGCCCGCCGGTTCTTCCGGCGGGCTTATTCCATATATTCTGTAAAAAATGCTTGCAGGAAAATCTGCAAGCATTTTTTCTTTTTATTCTTCGTCTTTCTTTTCGTCCAGCTGGACCAGGACTTTGCCTACCCGGCGGCCGTCCACCATGCTCAGCACGGTGACGGTCATGTCCTCATAGCGGAAGCTGTCGCCCACCTTGGGGAAGCCCCCGAACATTTCCAGGGTCCAGCCCCCCACGGTGCTGCTCTCCGCCTCAAAGTCCTCCGTATTCCGGCCTATGGTCTCCAGGAAGTCCTCCAGGAGCATGCTGCCCTCCAGCTCATAGGAACCGTCACTGCGGCGGACCATCTCCTGCTCCACGGTATCCGTCTCATCCCAGATATCGCCCACTATCTGTTCCAGCACGTCCTCCATGCTCAGCACTCCCAGAGTGCCGCCATACTCGTCGGTGACTATGGCCAGGTGCTGCTTTGCATGGCGCAGCTGGTTCAGAACCGCCGGCAGCTTCATGGTCTTATACACATAGCAGGTGGGCATCAGCAGCTTCCTGATATCCACCCGGTCCCCGTCGCTGAGGGCCTTAAGGAAATGATTCAGGTACAGCACGCCGATAATATTGTCCACACTGCCCTCGTACACCGGCAGCCGGGAATAAGGCGCCTCCTCGATGACGGAGAGGATATCTTCCCAGTCGTCCTCAATGTCTATGGCGCACACGTCCACCCTGGCGGTCATCACCTCCAAGGCGGAAACATCGGCAAAGTCTATGGCCGCCTGGACAAGCTCCGACTGGTCCTCATCCAGCACATCCTCTACCTCGGCGGTCTCAATAATGGACTGGAGCTCCTCCACCGCCTCCTCCGGGCCGCCCTGGTCTGGTACCGGCAGCTTGAAGGTTATCAGATGAATGAGCTTTACCACCAGCCAGATGAGGGGCCGGAGGATTATCATCATGAAGCGCACTGCCCCGGAGTGGCGCACCGCCACGGTGTTGGGGTTTTTCTTGGTGGTGATCTTGGGCATGGTCTCCCCGAAGATTATCACCAGCAAGGTCAATATCAAAGTGGCAAGCCAGGCGTAGTCCTCCGTGCCGGTGAGCATTATCACCAGCACCGACGCCAGGGACGAGGCCCCGATATTGGCCAGGTTATTGCCTATGAGTATGGCGCTGAGGGCGTCGTCAAAATGCTCCGTTATGAGCACCGCTCTTCCCGCCCGCTTGGAGCCGCTGTTTTTCATGCTCTCCAGACGCATGGCGTTGCAGGAGGAGTAGGCCATCTCCGACGCGGAACAGAAGGCCGAGAAACAGATGCACAGCACTATACCCATTATCACAAGATACAGGCTCACTCTTCCTCGCCCCCTTCCTCTTTGGCCGAGAGCAGGCTTACCTTCAGCTTCATGATACGGTTATGGACCATGGAGGCCACGGTGACCTGCACCTCATGGTAATTGAAGCTGTCGCCCACCTTGGGTATGGAGGGGAACTGCTCATAGGCCCACTCACCCATGAGGGTGTTCACCAGTTCCTCGTCCTCCTCCGGGTCTTCAAAGCCCAGCTTTTCAAAAACATCGCTGACGGATTCGTCGGCATCCACCAGATACACGCCGTCCCCCAGGTCCACATAGCTCTCTTCCACCACGTCATCCTCATCCCAGATCTCGCCTACCAGCTCCTCCAGAATGTCTTCCACGGTGACTATGCCCAAGGTGCCACCGTAGTTGTCGGTCACTACCGCCATGTTCAGCTTCCGCTTGGACATTACCGGCAGCAGTTCATCAATGTTGGTGCTCTGGTGGATAAAGAAAACCTCGTCCATCAAAGGCTTTATATCCAGGTTCTTCCCCAGGCGCAGATAAGCCTTGATGAATTTCCTTATCTGCAAGACGCCGATAATGTTATCAATACTGCCCTGATACACAGGCAGACGGCTGTGGTTGGTGCCCTTGATGACGGTGAGAATATCCTCCAGGCTGCTGCTTATATCCACCGCCACCAGGTCAACCCTGGGAGTGAGCACGCTCTCCACCGTCACCTCTCCGAACTGGAGGGCGGAGGAGATAAGCTCCCCCTGCTCTTCGTTGAGGCTGCCCTCTTCCGTCATGTCCTCTATTATATCGTAGAGCTCGTCTTCCGTGACGGACACCGGGTTTTCGTCTGCCGTCAGCTTGGCGGCGGACTGGCCTATCCAGGTGAGCAGGGCCGACAGTGGGGAGAAAACTTTCATAAGGAAGCGCAAAATCGGCCCCGTGGCCAGGGCCAGAGGCTCGCTGTATTTCTTTGCCACGCTCTTGGGGAGCATCTCCCCGGCAAAAAACACCACGATGGTGGTGACTATGGTGCTTATGGACACTGCGCTGAGTCCCCACAGCTTCGTCACCGCCACGGTCACTATAGAGGCCGTCGCAATATGTACGATGTTTGTACATATGAGCAGGGTGCTTATGGCCTTATCAAAATCGTCCAGAATAAACAGCGCTGTCTTTGCTCTGCCGTCTCCCCGTTCCGCCGCCGCTTTGATGCGGCTCTTGGGACAAGAGGCAAAGGCTGTCTCCGACACGGCAAAAAAAGCCGCGCAGAAAAGCAGCAGCACTGCTATTATCCATGGCAATCGACTGCCATCATCCATTTTAGGATATACATCTCCTTTATTTTAAATTAATGCTCAGTATAGCATACCATTATTTCAGCGTCAATATTCCCGGGGATTTTGTTGCATTTAAGCAATATTTCTGCTTCTGTCACCAGGGTGCTGCCGCTCCCTGTCCCGGCCCTGAGACCGGATATTTTTTTTGCCGTCCCCCTGCCCCGGGCTATCGGTGCCTCCCCTTCCCTGGCCTTTCCTTCGGCCGCAGCCGATGGAGATTGATATTTTATTCACACCAAGTGTATCGGTTTCCATCGCCCAAAAACTTCGATAAAGTTCTGACAATGCTCTGTTTTGCACAAAATATCGGGTTTTTCCTTGGCAATTATCCTGAATTTCCGGGTTCTTGCACAGTTCATTCTTGACATGTTAATCACCTGGAAATATACTTGTATTACAAGCTAGCAAAAACACAAGTGGACAACAACAAAACAACAGTAATAAACAGGAGATGAAAACCATGAATGTAGTAATGATCGGCACCGGCGACATTGCCTACTCCCATGGAAGGGCAGTTGTCAAACTTGGCGGAAAGGTCATTGCCGCCTACGATGTGAACCAGGCAGGGCTTGCCAAGTTCTGTGCGGAGTTTGGCAGCGAAGCTCTCAGCTACGAGCAGCTGGATGAGTGGATACCCAAGGCGGATTACGCAGTGCTCTGCACTCCCCCCACCAAGCGTCTGGATTACGTGGAGAAGGTCCTCTCCGCCCACGTGCCTCTGTACATGGAAAAGCCCATCGCCACCACTCTTGAGGATGCCAAGAAGCTCAAGGACATGGAGCAGAAGTACGACGCCAAGATAATCGTGGGCTTTGCCCACCGCTACCGCCCCGCCTTCCAGAAGCTCCACGAGCTGGTTGCATCCGGAGCTCTGGGCGATCCTGTCAACGTCTTCGACCACCGGGTTGGCCCCGGCTTCGGCTTCAGAGGCAGCTACTTTGCTCCCTCCTGGCGCACCGACCCCAAGCTGGCCTGCGGCTTCACCATCGAGTCCATCTCCCATGAGTGGAACCTGCTCACCTCCCTGTGCGGCGAGTTTGAGACCATGAGCGCCAATGTCTGGTGCACCATTGACAGTCTCCCCACCTATGACACCAACTTCTCCGCCACCATGAAGATAAAGAAGGGCGGCATCGCCACCATCACCGCCAGCTGGAGCAGCGATCTGGGTTCCAACCTGAAGGGCTACATCGGCACCAAGGGAACCGCCTTCCTCAAAGGCAGGGATATGTTCGAGTTTGACGAACTCACCTACAAGACCGAGGACATGGCCCAGGCCGTCACCATCACCTACAACGACTCCTACAAGTTCGATCAGGACGGAGTCATCTTCCCCATCCACCAGCATTTCCAGGACTGCCTGAAAAACGGCACTCCCATCTGCACTCCCCTGGACGAGGGCATCAAGGTTCTGAAGCTCTCCACCCTGGCGCTGGAGTCCTCCAGAGAGCACAAGGAGATCATTCTTGCGGAAAGGATGTAAGTCATGGATCAGAAAGAATTGATCGCACTGAAAGATAAGGCCACGGAGCTGCGCATCCGTGTGATAGACATGATTTGGAAGGCCCAGAGCGGTCATCCCGGCGGCTCTCTGTCCGTGGCGGATTTCGTCACCGCCTGCTACTTCCACTTCATGAAAGTAGACCCCCAGAACCCCCGCTGGCCTGACCGGGACCGCTTCGTCCTGTCCAAGGGCCATGTGTGCCCCGCCCAGTACGCAGCCCTGGCTATGAAGGGCTTCTTCCCCATGGAGGTGCTGGACACCCTGCGCAAAGAGGGCTCCATGCTCCAGGGCCACCCCAGCATGAACAAGTGCCCCGGCATCGACATCTCCACCGGCTCCCTGGGCCAGGGCTTCGCCTGCGGCGTTGGCATGGCCATGGCCGGAAAGATGGACGGCAAGGATTACCGGGTATATGTGGCCGTGGGCGACGGCGAGTGCCAGGAGGGCGAGATCTGGGAGGCTGCCCAGACCGCTCACAAGTACAAGCTGGATAACCTGGTGGTCTTTGTGGACAACAACGGCCTTCAGCTGGACGGCACCACCGACGAAGTCATGCCCAATATCGACCTGGGCAAGAAGTTCACCGCCTTCGGCTTTGACACCTACGAGATAGACGGCAACGACATGGAGCAGGTAGTGGCTGCTCTGGAGCTGGCCCAAGTGGTAAAGAACGGCCGCCCCAAGTGCATCTATGCCCACACCGTCAAGGGCAAGGGCGTCAGCTACATGGAAAACCAGGTGGGCTGGCACGGCGTGGCCCCCAACGACGAGGAGTACAAGCAGGCTATAGAGGAGCTGAAAGCCCTCTACATTGAGAAGGAGGCCTGAGCATGGAGACGAAAAAGATTCCTACCCGCAACGGCTTCGGCGAGGCCATTGTTGAACTGGGCAAAGAAAACAAGGACATTCTGGTAGTAGACATAGACATCGGCAAGTCCTGCAAGACCGGAGAGTTTCGCAAGCAGCTGCCGGAACAGTACATAAACGTGGGCATAGCCGAGCAGAACGGTGCCGGCGTGGCCGCCGGTCTCGCCACCTGCGGCAAGATACCCTTCGTGGTCACCTATGCCGCCTTCGGTTCCATGCGTATCTGTGAAATGATACGTCAGGAGATCTGCTATCCCCGGCTGAACGTGAAGATCGCCTGCTCCCACGGCGGCGTCACCCCCGCCAACGACGGTGCCAGCCATCAGGCCATTGAGGACATGGGCATCCTGCGCACCATCCCCAACATGACCGTCATCATGCCCGCCGATTACGCCTCCGCCAAGACTCTGGTGAAGAAGGCCGCCGCCTTCGACGGCCCCGTGTACCTGCGCTTTACCCGGGACGCCGTCCCCGTAATCTACGGTGAAGACGAGGACTTTGAGATAGGCAAGGCAAAGCAGCTGAGGGACGGCAAGGACGTGGCCATCATCGCCAACGGCGACACCGTCTGCCTGGCTCTCCAAGCCGCCGAGGCTCTGGCTGCCCAGGGCCTTCAGGCCCGGGTGCTGGACATGCACACCATAAAGCCTTTGGACACCCAGGCAGTTGCCGCCTGCATAGATGAGATAGGCAGAGTCATCACCGTAGAGGACCACAACATTCTCAACGGTCTTGGCAGCGCCGTGGCCGAGGTCATTGCCGAAGCCGGCAAGGGCAAGCTCAAGCGTGTGGGCATTCAGGACCAGTTCGGTCAGTCCGCCCCCTACCAGCGTCTGCTGGAGATGAACGGCATTACCGCAGAAAACATAGTTGCCCTGGCTCAGGGTCAGTGGTAAGCTGGGGAAGACCGCTTCCCCAATAAACAGGTTCAATTTTTATTGAGACATACAACAAAACATTACTGAGGAGGAAAACTACTGTGAAAAAATTCTTGGCACTTGCTCTGGCGGTCCTGATGATCGCATCCCTGGCCGCCTGCTCCGGCGGTTCCGACACTTCCGCTGAGACCGCCCAGAGCGGCGACGGCTCCGTGGAGTACGACGAGATCAACCTCACCATGGCAGTAAACGGCACCGACACCCAGATAGACACCCAGGTGGGTCAGGAATTTGCCCGTCTGGTGGAAGAGGCCACCAACGGCAGCGTCATCATCGACGTGTTCCCCAATGACCAGCTGGCCGGCGGCAACGCCACCAAGGGCATGGAGATGCTGGCAGACGGCTCCGTGGACATCGCCGCCTACGCCACCGTCACCATGGGCGCTCTGGACGAGCGGCTCACCATCGGCATCACCCCCTGGATCTTTGACGACTACACCGAGGCCCGCACCGTCATCGACGAGACCGGTCTGGACTACTACGCCGACATTCTGGCCGAGCAGAACATCACCCTGCTGGGCTCCTTCCACAACGGTTTCCGGCAGCTCACCAACAACAAGCGACCCGTTCTCACTCCCGATGACCTGGCCGGTCTGAAGATCCGCACTCCCGGCAGCGCCATCTATCAGGACACCTTTACCGCTCTGGGCGCCAGCCCCTCCACCCTTAACTGGAGCGAGTGCTTCACCGCTCTCCAGCAGGGCACCATCGACGGCCAGGAGAACGGCCTGAGCATCACCAGCACCTCCGGCGTACTGGAGGTCCAGCCCTACGTCACCATCTGGAGCTACAGCTACGAAAACGACCTGCTCATGTTCAACACCGACATCTGGAACAGCCTCAACGAGGCCACCCAGCAGGTTCTGAAGGAAAAGGCTGTTGAGGCCTGCAACTGGGGCCGTGACATAGTGGAGGCCGAGCACGACACCCTTATAGAGGAGTTCCGCGCCGAGGGCGCTCAGGTGGATGTTCTCACCGACGAGCAGATCCAGCTCTTCAAGGACAAGGTCGCCGACGTCAAGGCTGAGTTCCTGGCCAAGTTCGACGCCGAGGCTCTGGCTGCCTTCGGTATCGAGGCATAAATCGGGTTTCATCCGGGAAGAGCTGAGCTTTCAGCTCTTCCCGAACACTACAGAAGGTAAGGAGCTGCTATGATAAAAAAGATCATTGACAATATAGAAGAGATTATATGTTTGATCTCTCTGTCGGTGATGACCTTGCTCACTTTTGCAAACGTCGTCACCCGCTATGTCTTCAACTTCTCCATGAACTTTGCTGAAGAGATCTCCACCTACATGTTCGTTCTCCTCAGCCTTTTCGGCGCTTCCATAGCTGCCAAGCGGGGCGCTCATCTAGGCTTTACTCTGCTGGCCGACCACGTCCCCGCTATAGTGGCCCGCATTTTTGAAGTCATCTGCGCCGTGGCAGGCTTTCTGTTTGCCGGAGTCATCTTCTACTACGGCATTGACATGACCGTCACACAGTTCCAGCGGGGTCAGCTCTCCCTGGGCGCTCAGATTCCCGAATGGATATACGGTTCCTTTGTGCCTCTGGGTTCGCTCTTCCTGATGATCCGCTTCCTGGAGCTGCTGGTAAAGGCTGTGCGGGGCCAGGCCCCCGTCCGGGAGGACGTGGTGGCCGAGGCTCTGGCCGCCGCCGGTGTGGAAAAGGAGGATTGAGCAATGGTAACAACTATGCTTTTCGGTCTCTTTGCTTTGCTGCTTTTGCTGGGCGCTCCCATAGCCACCTGTCTGGGCATGTCCAGCGTTGCAGCCATGATAGCTCTGGGCGCCGGCAGGTCCCTGGACGTGGTCCTGGGCACAGTGCCCCAGCTGGTTTCCGCCGCCATCACCAAGTCCGTCCTGATGGCCATACCCTTCTTTATCCTGGGCGGCAATATCATGGAAAAGTCCGGGATATCTTCCCGCCTCATAAACCTGGCTCAGGCCTGTGTGGGCCACTTCAAGGGCGGCGTTGCCATGGTGTGCGTGCTTGTGGCCTGCTTCTTTGCCGCCATCTCCGGCTCCGGCCCGGCCACCGTGGCCGCTCTGGGCCTTATCCTCATCCCCGCTATGATTGAAGTGGGCTATAAGCCCGCCTTTGCCGCGGGCCTCATGGCCACCGCCGGAGCCATCGGCGTCATAATCCCGCCGTCCATCACCTTCGTGGTCTATGGCTCCATCTCCGATGTGTCCATCGGCGACCTGTTCATCTCCGGCGTTATCCCCGGCCTGCTCATGGGCGCCGCCCTGATACTCATCACTTTGTGGCTGGGCCGCAAAACCAATCTGAAGCTGCTGCCCAGAGCCAGCTGGAAAGAGCGCTGGGCCGCCTTCAAAGAGGCCTTCTGGGGGCTGCTGATGCCCGTCATCATCCTGGGCGGCATCTACGGCGGTATCTTTACCCCCACCGAAGCCGCCGCAGTATCAGCCGTTTACGGTCTGTTCGTGGGCCTTTTCATATACCGCAGCCTCAGCCTGAGGGATATGAAAAAAATACTCATTGACTCCGCCTCCACCACTGCCGTGGTAATGCTCATCACCGCCGCTGCTTCCCTCTTTGCCTACGTCCTGACCCGCGCCCGTATCGACGTGGCCATCAGCTCCGCTCTGGAGACCTTCGCCGGCGGCAACACCGTGGTGTTCCTTATCATCGTCAACGTCTGCCTGCTGATTGCCGGCTGCTTCCTGGACTCCACTTCCGCCCTGTACATCTTCACTCCCCTGTTCCTGCCTGTGGCCCAGGCCCTTGGCATGAACCTGGTGCACTTCGGCGCCATCATGATAGTGAACCTGGCCATCGGCCTGGTGACTCCTCCTGTGGGCGTGAACCTCTACGTGGCCTGCGGCATTGCAAACATAGATCTGAAAACCATTTCCAAGGCAGTCGTACCGCTTATACTCGCTTCACTGGTGGTCCTGCTGCTGGTGACCTATGTGCCTCAACTCTCCCTGGCCCTGCTGGGCGGAGCCTGATCGCTTTTCTCAAATCCACTCTAAAAGTACGGGCATGGTTCAAAAAACCATGCCCGCATCCTTAAAAAGCCGCATTTCAGTGCGTTCCTGTGTTGACAATCTTATAAAGTAAGTGTTAAAATTACGGTATAATTTGTATTATGAGGTTACAATTATGCCCCCTTTCAGCCCTGTTACCAACAACAAACTTTATATACAGATATATAACCAGATAAGAGACGCCATTGTGAACGGCAGCTTCAAGGTGGGCGACAAGCTGCCCAGCGAGAAAGAGTTCTGCGAGCTCTTCGGCGTCAGCCGGGTGCCGGTGAGGGAGGCTCTCAGCGCCCTGGAGCTCAACGGTCTGGTGGAGTCGGTGCACGGCGCAGGGGTCTTCGTCAAGGAGATCAGCCTGCTCAGCACCGATTGGATAGAGGAGATCGACCCTCAGGACATCATTCAGGCCAGAAAGCTCATGGAGCCGGAGATAGCCCGCTGCGCCGCCCTGCACATCAGTCCGGCGGAGAAGCAGCGCCTGCAGGAGATAACGGACCGCTTCCGCCAGGAGGCCGAGGACAACCGCTATTCCGAGATAACCGACCGGGATTTTCACACCAGCATCGCCAGGGCCAGCGGCAACCACATGTATATGGCCATGTGCGATATGATATGGCAGGCAATGAAGCAGCGGATGTGGAGCCTCATTCTCAGCCGCACCGTCACTGCCGAGGAGAACCGCAAGCAGCACTATAAGGAGCATATGGAGATAGCCCAGGCCATACTCACCGGCAATGCGGAGCTGGCCTACAAGTACATGAAAGCCCACATGGAGGACCTGGAGCGCCGCTACTGGTCCTGAACATGCAAAAAGGAAGGGAAATTTCCCTTCCTTTTTTTGCGGCTTAGCCCGCCTGCTCGGCTACATATATGGAGGCGCGGCTCTGGATATTGCTCACCGTGTCCTCCAGGCTCTTGTCCCCGGCAAAGTATGCGGAGGCCTCGGCGCTGATTATCTCGGTGAGTGTGTCGTCCTGCCGGGCCATCTTTTCCGTGGAGTAGACCAGCCGGCGCATTTTCTCTGCATCCTCCCGGGTCAGCACCAGGTAATCCTGGGAGCTGTCCTCATCTATGCTCAGCTCCAGGTTTTTTTCGAAAGCAGCTTTGGTAACTGGTATGCCTATGCTCATTCCTGTCAGATTCTCCGGCAGGAGCAGCAGACGCAGGAAGTCCCAGGCTGCCTCCTTATGTTCGCTGGAAGCCATGATGCCGTAGCCGCTTCGGGAATAGGCGTCGGAGTAATCTGTGAAGTAGCTGCCATTGCCGGAGGTACCGGGGAAGCCCGCATACACGAAGTCCTCCTTCAGGAGATCTCTGGCAAAGTATTGGGACGTGTCCAGGGTAGTCACCGGCTCCATGAGCACCGGCCTCACCGGCTCGGAGGTATATGGGGTATCCTTAACAAATTGAAGCAGCCGGGCAAAGCCCCCCTCATCGAAGCTGCATGTGCCTGCGTCCCAGTCCACATATTCCCCGCTGGAGATGCGGCAAAGTATGTTCAGCATATAGTCCCGGTCCCTGTGCCAGAAGTACACCGGCATGCCCTCCGGCCGGTTCGCTATCATCTCCTCCACATAGTCCACCGTCCACTCCTCCCGGCCCGGAAACTTTGAAGCCGGGGCCGCAAGGCTGAGTATTTCCACCCGGGTCAGCAGCTCATAGAGTCCGCCATCTTGCAGCATGCTCTCCAAGACCGGTTCAATAAAGTCCTCCCGACTCAAGCTTTCGTCGGCGTCTATGTAGGGCAGCAGGTCAACGAACAATCCGGTGTCTATGCTGTTTTTCGGCAGCATAGGCGTATAGACAATGTCCGGAGCCTCATTCAGCACCATGTCCATAAGCTCCTGCTGGCTCAGTTTTCCACTTTGCCCGGAATTGACTGCTTCTATCCTGTAGTCGGGGTTAGTGCTGTTGAACCGCAGCACAGCATTGGTCAAAGACAGATCTCCGTCGCCCCACAGCTTAATAGCCGTCTTTTCCTTCACAAGACCGGGGCTGACTTTCTGTATCCTGTCGGCATTAAACCCCATCATGTAATAGTCTCCGGCCTGGCTCTGGGCTATGGTGCTTTGGTCCGCAATGGTAAGTCCAGGCTGGTAGCCACATCTATGAGCTTAAACAGCGGTTCCAGAGATCCGGTATTCACATCCAGTGTAGATACACCGGCAGGCCCCAGGACAAAGCCCTCTCCGCTCTCACTGTAATAATGGCCGCTGCAATAGCTCTCCATAGGTACCAGAGGGCCCGGCGTATAGGTTTTCATATCAAAGGAGCGAATACCCGGCTGCCCGTTCTCTTCCCCGGACACATAAAGCTCATTACCCATGCGCAGTAGCAGCTGGAAGTTGAAACCGTTCAGTGGGACGGTCTCCAGGAGCCTGGCCTGGCCGTCGATTATATAGGCATTTTCAAAGTCGCAGAGAGCCGCCCTGTCCGTTCCAAGAGCTGCAAAGTAGGTAAATATAGGAGTGGGCGACTCGCTGCCGGGTATGGCTTTAAATCCGGGCTCCGCCTGACTCAGCAGCTCTCCGGTGGCGCAGTCGTAGCGCAGGATATAGTACTTCGTAGTGTTGCTTTCATGGTCGTATTTCTCCGACGTGAGCCACAGTACCCCGTCTTGGACATCCAGGTCCACAGACATGTAATACACTCCGTCCTCAAAAAGGCTCTTGCTGTATCTGTCGCTGTCAAAGCTCAGGTGGCTCCATGCTCCGCTGCCCAGGTCCAAAGAGCTTAGCTTATACCCATTATCTCCAATATAGGTCACAAAGAGCTTGTTGTCCTCCAGAACCATGGAGTTTATACTTTCTCCGCCCTCCGGCAGCTCTATCACCTGGGAGATATAGCCCGGGACCATTTCCGCCGGGCCGTCTCCGGCATCCGTATTCCCGGAGCGGACAGGGGCTTCGCCCTTGCCCGCCCCCTCTTTTCCGCAGGCACAGAGGCTCAGCAGCAGGGCAAGAGCCAGCAGCAGGGCAAATATCCTTTTACTCATTGAGCTCACCTCCGCAATATTTTGTTTCCCGAAACTCTTATATTATAGTAACGGGCTCTGCCGCCGCTTTGTTTCAGCTTTACTTAAGAATTAAGAATTATTAAGATTTCCTGTCTGCCGCCAGTCCTGCGCCGTATTTACATATTCATATTTGTCTGGTATATTGTAGAAAAAACGAAAGGGTGAACACGCCTATGGGAATCAGACGAGTGGAACTGAAGGAGAGGGCCAGGAACCTTATATCCCGGTCCAGGCCCAGCGTTTTGCTGGTGGGACTGGCGTATATCGCCATATGCTTTGTGCTGTATATGCTCTCCTCCAGGCTTCTGGGTCTGAACTACACGGATACTTTAAGCGAGCTGTACACCGAGTACCTGGAAAGCGGGAATCTGGAGTATGCCCTCCAGGTGGCCATGAAAATGGCTCCCCCCTTCTATGCTGTGGTGCTCAGCTGGCTGACGGACTTTCTGAGCTATGTGGTAGGCGCGGGCTTTACGCTCTTCCTGCTGAACACTATCCGCCGCGCCGGGGCCAGCTTCGGCAACCTGCTGGACGCCTTCCCGCTCTTCTTCAAGCTGTTCCTGCTGAACCTGCTGACGGGTATTTTCATTTTCCTCTGGTCCCTGCTCCTTGTCGTTCCGGGTATCATCGCTGCCTACCGCTACAGGCAGGCCCCGTATATAATGCTGGACGACCCCGATAAGTCGGTGCTCCAGTGCATCCGGGAATCCAAGGCGATGATGGCGGGGCACAAGGGCGAGCTCTTCGTCATGGACCTGAGCTTTATCGGATGGAGTATTCTTTCCAACACCCTCTATGTGGGCTATCTGGTGCAGATATGGGCCATGCCTTATATCAATCTCAGCTATGCCCTGTATTATGAGGCCCTCTCCGGCAGAGATATCTATGCAGCCGACAGAGGGGTTGAGTTCCCCCCTCCCCCCATTGACTACTAAGCGCCAGGATATATGAAAAGCTCCTGCGGCTGGGCCGCAGGAGCTTTTTAGGTATTTGGTAATTCTGTTTTTTTATATCGGGCAGGAAGCTCACTTGCCTACGCTCTCGAACTCCTCCACAATCTCCTTCTCGGGGGCGGCGGTAATAAGGCTCACCACAACAATGACCACGCAGGAGATGATGAAGGCGGGGAGCAGCTCGTAGATGGCGAATATGCCGCCCAGCTTTGCAACGCCGAACTTCCACACGAAAATCATCACGCCGCCGGTGACCATGCCTGCCAGAGCGCCCCACTTGTTGCAGCGCTTCCAGAACAGGGCGAAGAGCATCACAGGGCCGAAGGTGGCGCCGAAGCCCGCCCAGGCAAAGGAGACCACTCGGAAGATGGAGCTGTTGGGGTCGCTGGCAAAGACGATGCCCAGAACTGCCACGGCCAGAACGGTGATGCGGGCGATGAGCATGGTCTTCTTGTCGTTGAGTTTGATGCCCAGAACGTTGGTGAGTATGTTGTGGGTCACACCGGAGGCGGCAGCCAGAAGCTGAGCGTCGGCAGTGGACATGGTGGCGGCCAGGATACCGGCAATGATAATACCGGCGATGATGGCGGGAAGTACACCCACCTGAGCCAGGGCGCTGGAGGCGTTGACTATCATATTCTCGGCCTCGGCCTGGGAGGCAGGCATTGCTATTGCGCCGGCCTTGGCCATGCTGTAGCCCACAACGCCGATGATAACGGCGACGCCCAGAGAGATTACCACCCAGATGGAGCCCACACGGCGGGAGAGCTTCAGCTTGGTCTCATCGCCGATGGCCATGAAGTGGAGCAGGATGTGGGGCATACCGAAGTATCCCAGGCCCCAGGCCAAGGTGGATGCTATCATGAAGGGAGTATAGCTGCCGGCCTGAGCGGACTGGATATTGGTGGAGGCGGTGAGGCTCAGGTAGCCGGGGATTTCCTTTGCATTGGCTATGACGGCGTCCACGCCGCCGGCGGTGTTGATGCCGAATATCAGCACCACAATGAGGGCAAAGGTCATCACTATGCTCTGGATAAGGCTGGTGACGGAGGCTGCCATAAATCCGCCGGTGGCGCAGTAGGCTACGATGACGGCGGCAGAGACTATCATGGAGGTCATGTAGTCAAAGCCGAAGAGGCTGTTGAAGAGCTTGCCGCAGGCAGCAAAGCCGGAGGCGGTGTAGGGAACAAAGAAGATAATGACTATGAGAGCGCCCAGGGTCTCAATGAGCTTGGTGTTATCCCTGAAACGGATGGATATGAAGTCAGGAATTGTGATGGCGTGTATCTTTTCAGAGTAGAGACGCAGCCGCTTTGCCACAATAAGCCAGTTGAGGTAGGTGCCCAGGGCCAGGCCTATTGCCGTCCAGCTGGCTTCTGCCAGGCCGCAGAAAAGGGCCAGGCCGGGAACGCCCATGAGCAGATAGGCGCTCATGTCGGAGGCTTCGGTGCTCATGGCGGTGACTATGGGGCCCAGCTTGCGTCCGCCCAGATAGAAGTCCTCAGAATTGTTGTTCTTGGAATACACTATGCCTATGGCCAGCATACCCACAAGATACACTACAACAGAAATCAAAATACCTACGGTTGACATGGTTGACATTGCTTTCTCCTCGCTTTTCTTAACATGGTACGAATTATAATGGATTAAATTTTAATTTCAAGCGGGAGACAAGCATAAAAAGCTTGAATATTCATTTTTTTGGACTATAATATAAATACCCCTAATTCTTTTCATAATAGCATGAATTTAATTCATGTAAAGGATGTGAGCATATAAATATTGCAAAATATCAGACGCTGGTGGCAGTAGTGGAAGCCGGGAGCCTGACAAGAGCGGCTCAGACTCTGGGCTGCACCCAGTCCGCCGTGAGCCACAGTATAGACAGTCTTGAGCAGGAGCTGGGCTTTGCACTTTTAAAGCGCAGCCGGGCCGGAGTGCGTCTCACCGGAGAGGGAGAGCGAATGATAGCCGCCGTAAGGAACCTCCTCAACAGCGCCGAGCAGCTGAACCAGACCGCCGCCTCCATCCGCGGGCTGGATAGCGGCACCGTGCGCATAGGCAGTTTTACCTCCGTTGCCGTCCACTGGCTGCCTCCTGTGCTGAAGGAATTTCAGCAGGACTTTCCCCGGGTGGATATAAAGCTCCTTAACGGCGACTATCACGACGTGGAACAGTGGCTGCTGGAGGGCAGCATAGACATAGGCTTTGTAAACGTGCCCTGCGCCGTGGACTGTGAGTGTATACCTCTGATGGACGACCGGCTGCTGGCCATACTCCCTCGCCACAGCCGCTTTGAGAGCTACCCAAAGTTTCCCCTGGTTGAGTGTGAGACGGAGCCCTTTATAAGTCTGCTGGAGAGCTCCGACCACGACGCCCGCCGGGCCCTGGAAGCTGCCGGTGTGAAGCCCAACGTGCGCTTTTACACCAAGGACGACTACGCCATTATCGCCATGGTGGAGCAGGGGCTGGGCATCAGCATCATGCCGGAGCTTCTTCTGAAGGGGCGGCATGACGATATACAGATACTCCCCCTGGTACCGGAATCCAAGCGTACAATAGGCATGGCCATTGCCGCCGGAGACCGGGCCGGCCCGGCCACCCGACGCTTTGCCGACTATGTGGTGCGCTATGTAAAAAACCACAGTTGACACAGTCTCGCCGGGCAGGATCATATTCCCATATATCGGGCCTGTCAGTTTAAAAAAGTGTTGATTTAGGAAAAAGCCGAAATTTCTTGCAGCGGCAATGGAAGCATAGCCGGCATAAGAAAAGAGGTCCCCTTCATGAATGAACAGGACCTCTTTAAATTTCGATTGCCGCTTGTTAATTTGTTGCTGCTTCTGCATCTTCAGCGTCGGAAATTCCGCTTGCATCCAACAAGTCTGCCGGAATGGCGCTGACGGCCAACTGATCTATTTCGGATAAGCTGTTATACCATTCAAGCCACTCCAATGTCTCCTGAGAAAGGCTGTCTCTGTCTATCCATCTGTCTCCAAAACGGACCTGGCTTCCGTCTCCCGCTCTGTGTTCAAAAACAATCCACTTTCCATTTATCAGCAGCTCGATGGTGTCGTCAGTACCATATTGGTATCCGAAGCCGGTTCCAAAATTAGACTGATTATCGGCTGTCGGCGTTTCGGAGCCGTCAACGCTTGAAGTTATTTCCCCGTCCATCACCCCACAGCGGCCCTCAATGCTGCTTTCTTTTCCGGTATCATAGTAGAGCTTACCATCCACCATTACCATGGGGATCTTGTCCCATTCAAGCCTTGCTTTTGCGGGAGTTCTTAATGTGATAGCATATACGGTATTAATCTTCAAGGGGTCGCTTTCTGCGATTTCACCATTGTAGTACACAACAACTTCATCCCCTACAGACAAATCTGTATAGCTGTCCGTATTCTCCACATCCAAAGAAACGCTGCACTCTGCGCCGTAAGGATAAGCCTCTGTCTCTATGTAAATCAGAATTGAATTATCTCGGACTTCTTCCACGATTCCAGCAATACTTGGTTCATGCTCAATAATATAGTTCATGCTTCTGTTGTTGCAGCCTGTCAAAGCCAATATACAGGTCAATGCCAGAGCAAACACAATATGCCTTTTCAAACAGACACCCCCTGTCGGATTTTATTCATAGGTATTTCTATCTGCATTGACGCAAATTTTTTTCTGATGTTTCCTTTGTTCCATTTTAAGATATAAAAAGCTTTTCTGCAAGTCGCTATAAACGACCCGGACAGGCCTTCTCAGGCCGGGAGCCGTTTGGTGATACAGGCGGATTTTCCCGGTCAACACTTAGCTTTAACAGGGACTGTCGAGCCCGCCCTTGACATAGGAATTAGCCCGTGCTAATATCATGCCGGTATAAATAATAATAGAGTAGGATTTGAAAGAGTGCCGTACCTGGAGGGCAGAGATATATGACATTGGACAAACTGAATGTAGGCGGCAGCGCCGTGATAAGCGCTGTGGGCGGAGAGGGTCCCCTTCGCTGCCGTCTGCTGGATATGGGGCTTATACCCCGCACCCGGGTCACGCTCCAAAAAGTGGCCCCTATGGGCGACCCCATAGAGATAAGGGTAAGAGGCTATGAGCTGACATTGCGCATAGAAGATGCCAAAAAGATAGAGATAGTGCCGGAGGTGAAGGGCTGATGATATTCGCTTTGGTGGGAAATCAGAACTGCGGCAAAACCACCCTTTTCAACGCCCTCACCGGCGCCAACCAGCATGTGGGCAACTTCCCCGGCGTCACCGTGGACCAGAAGATGGGGGAAGTGCGGGGGGAGAAAAACTGCACCGTGGTGGACCTGCCCGGTATCTATTCTCTGCGGCCTTACACCCAGGAGGAGATAGTCTCCCGGAACTTCATTCTCAACAACCGTCCCGACGGTATAATAAATATCATCGACGCCACCAACATCGAGCGAAACCTCTATCTCACCCTTCAGCTGCTGGAGCTGCGCATCCCCACGGTTCTGGCCATGAACATGATGGATGAGGTGAGAGCCAACGGCGGCACCGTGGATGTGAGCGGTCTGAGCAGGGCTTTGGGCATCCCGGTGGTGCCTATAGTGGCGGCCAAGGGCGAAGGCGTGTCCGAACTCATTGACCAGGCGGTCACCGTGGCAAAGAACAAGACCCTGCCGGGAGTCTATGACTTCTGCGACGAGGGTTCCCCTGTTCACCGCTGCATCCACGCCGTGGTCCACCTCATTCAGGACCATGCGGACAAGCTGGGCATCTCCTCCCGCTTCTGCACTGCCAAACTCATCGAGGGGGACACGGATCTGGCGGACCGTCTGGGTCTGGATCAGAATGAGAAGGAGTTGCTGGAACACTGCATAGTCCAGATGGAGACGGAGACCGGCCTTGATCGCAACGCCGCTCTGGCGGACATGCGCTACAGCTTTATTGAAAACGTCGTAGCCAAGACGGTGGTGAAATGTCACGAGAGCATAGAGCACCGCCGCTCAGTTCAGATAGACAAGGTCCTCACCGGCAAGTACACCGCTATCCCCGTTTTTCTGGGGATAATGCTCCTCATATTCTATCTCACCTTCAATGTGATAGGCGCAGCCCTGTCCAACTGGCTCAGCCTGGGCATTGACGCCGTGACAAGTCTGGTGGACCGGGGCCTCACCGCCTACGGTATAAACCCGGTGGTGAAGGGTCTGGTGGTGGACGGAGTGCTCTCCGGAGTGGGCAGCGTTTTGAGCTTCCTGCCCCTTATTGTCACTCTGTTTTTCTTTCTTTCCATTCTGGAAGACACCGGCTATATGGCCCGGGTGGCCTTCGTCATGGATAAGCTTCTGCGTAAGATAGGCCTTTCCGGCCGCAGCTTTGTTCCCATGCTCATTGGCTTCGGCTGCACCGTGCCCGCCATCATGGCCACCCGCACCGTCTCCTCCGACCGGGACAGGAAGATGACTATTCTCCTGACCCCCTATATGAGCTGTTCGGCCAAGATACCCATATACGCGGTGTTCTCCGCCGCCTTCTTTGAAAACAGCGGCCTTGCCATGATAGCCCTGTATGTGACGGGCATAGCGGTGGGCATCATCGTGGCCCTGGTGCTGAAAGGCACCGCCTTCAAGGGCGAGCCCGTGCCCTTTGTCATGGAGCTGCCCAACTACCGCATGCCCTCCGCCAAGAGCGTGGGGCTGCTGCTGTGGGAAAAGGCCAGGGACTTCCTCCAGCGGGCCTTCTCCATCATCTTCATGGCCACCGTACTTATCTGGGTGCTCCAGAGCTTTGACTCCCGCCTGAACGTGGTCACTGACAGTGCCAACAGTCTCCTTGCTCTGATAGGCCAGTTCATCGCCCCCATCTTCAAGCCCCTGGGCTTTGGGGACTGGCGCATGGTCACCGCCCTCATCTCCGGCTTTACCGCTAAGGAGGCGGTGGTATCCACCCTGGCGGTGCTGCTGGGCACCAGCATGGCCGATTTGGGCGGGGCCCTGACCGCGGTGTTCACTCCTCTGGCTGCCGTGAGCTTTCTGGTTTTCACCCTGCTGTACACTCCCTGCGTGGCCTCTATCGCCACCATACGCCGGGAGCTGGGCTCCGGCCTGAAGGCCTTCGGAGTGGTAGTGCTCCAGTGTACGGTTGCCTGGCTTGCAGCCTTTATAGTCTATAACGTAGGTGCTTTGATAATATGAATTTACTGGATATACTTATTCTCCTGCTCATTGCCGTGCTGGTAGTCATGGCCTGGCGCAGCGCCCGCCGCCACGGCGGCTGTTCCGGCTGCTGCGGCAACTGTGACAGCTGCGGAAAGGACTGCTCCCGTCGTGGACAGGACGGGCAAAAAGAATAAGCCTATTTATAAAACAAGCTCCGAATCACGTCATCGTGACCCGGAGCTTGTTTTATACTATGTTTTCTTTCCTTATTTTTTTGCTTCGCCGGGAGGGGAGACTTCTCATTCCACCATGGAAGCCAGAAGCTCCATATGCTCCTCCAGCCTTTCCTCTCCGGCATAGCGGAACACCGCCACCCGGCCTCCCCTTCCCAGGGCGGCCATCTGCCATATGCCCTCCGGCTCCTCTGCCAATATTGCAAAGTCCAGCCCCGGCACGTCCAGTTCCTCATAGCTCCACCGGAGATTCACCAGCCGGTATTCATCCAGCTGGGCCAGAGCCACCGGCCTTGCCATGGCGGGTATCAGCAGAGTAAAACAGGTCATATCCAGGTCCGGGGCATATACCTGCCCTTCCTCCGGCTTTGGAGAAAATGTTCTGCTCTCCGCCCCCTCCGTGCCGTAGGCTTCCTGGGTCACCGAGTACCAGCGGGGAGAGAGGATGGAGAACCGGAGCCGGCCGTAATTTTCCGGCTGTCCCCCGGGAGGCGCTTCCCGGAACAATTCCTCCCAGGGCTTTACTTCCCTGCTCTCCAGCTCCTGTATATCCACGTAGGGGCGCCCGAACTTATTCAGGGCAATATGGTCAAAGGGGTTCAGCTCCAGAGTCCTGCACAGCCCCCATATGAGCACCAGAGCTGCCAGGGCCATTACCAGTATATTCTCCACAGCCGCCCACCTTAAAGGCGGCACATACCGGCGGAGCTTTTCCGATAC
Source organism: uncultured Oscillospiraceae bacterium (assembly GCA_944385705.1). GTDB lineage: Bacteria > Bacillota > Clostridia > Oscillospirales > Oscillospiraceae > Limivicinus. The sequence continues at coordinate 41,970 of CALWYF010000012.1, forward strand.
CCGGCTGCTTTTCCTCAGGGCTCTTCTGTCCTGCCGGCTCTGCCTGTAAACCAGCAGCAGAGCCGCCGCCAAAATAAGCATCATGGGTTCAAACAGGCTCAGCAGAATCAAGGACCATCGTGCAAAGGGCTCAGGCTGCACGTCAAAGCTGCTTTGAAAATGCAGCACTCCCCACAGCCCCAGAGCCGCCGTCAGCAGAAAGACAGCCCAGCCTATCAGCCGGGAGCGCCGGGAACGCCGCTCTATCCGGGCCATATACTCCCTTCTGCCCCTGTCGTCAAAGCACAGTTCAGAGGCTCCGGGTCTGGTAGTGTAGAAAAGACAGTACAGGGAACCCACGGTCAGGGCGAAGTCCCAGCCCGCCTCCCGGCATTTCTCCAGCTTCTCCGGCCCCGGGCTGCCCCCCTCCCCCTCCCGGGGCTCCAGCCTGAAGCGGGTACCCGGCAAGGCTGTGGGGGTAAAAGTAGCCCAGCCGTTCATAAACACCGGGAACAATCCGGCTTTTGCCTGCTCCTCCAGCCAGCCCTCCAGACCGCTCAGGTCATAGATGGACACAGGCAGCATTTTTCTGGTTTTTTTCATCCCGGACCGCCTTTCAAAAAAAACATCCCCCCGGCAAAGCCGGAATGCTGCGGCTCACTGGGGGGATAATTGTGATTTCATTGTTCTTCGGTCTTGCTCAGAGAAAGTAACTGTTCCAGCTCCCCTTCCCCGTAGATTCTGAGGCCGCGAGCCTTCAGGGCCTGGGCGGCCGTCCCGTCCCCGGGAACAAGGGTACCGGTAAAGCTGCCGTCATAAATTTCCCCGCTGCCGCAGGAGGGGCTGCGCTCTTTCAGCAGGGCGCAGGCGCAGCCGTAGCGTCGGGCCAGGTACAGGGCGGTCTCTGCCCCTTTGCGGTATTCCTCCGTCACATCCTGACCCAGTTTATTTATCACCTTCCCGTCTCTCCGCTCACTGGGCGGCCTCGGGGTGGGCAGACCCCCGGCGGATTCGGGACAGACGGGTATAAGCCGAAAGCTCTCTTTAAGCGCCGCCAGTTTTTCTCCGTCCAGGGCGTTGCTGCCTCCGCTGTACTTGCATTCAAAGCCCAGGAGACAGGCGCTTATAAGCAGATTCTTCATGGCTATTTTCTCATGCTCAGCCCCAGCAGGGCCCCGCAGATACCGCCGATGATGTGGGTTATCTGGGAGACATTGTCCTGGAGCACAAAACCGTTGACAATCTCTCCCCCTATATACAGGGTCAGCACTAGGATGAGGGTTATGGGTATACTTCCGTCCTTCATTCCCGCCAGGGAGGACATGGCTATCATCATGAATACTATGCCCGAAGCCCCCAGCAAAGCGGTGTTGGGAAAGAACAGGAAGTGTACCATGCCGGAGACCAGGGCCGTAAGACAGATTGCCCAGAACAGGGGGCGGCTGCCGTACTTTTCCTCCAGGGGAGGGCCTATCACCAGGATCATCATCATGTTGTTGATATAATGGCTGTAGCCGTTGTGGCCCAGAACGTGGAGCACAAAGCGGGGATAGGTCCAGAATTCATTGAGAGGAGCCCGGTAGACGCTGAAATATTTATAGGTGCTCACCCCGCCGGTGAAGTAGTCCAGCAGCAGCACGCAGAAGGACACCAGGGCAAAGGTGAGGACCACCGGTGAGTTGTAGTGGAGCTTTATGTACTTGCGTCTCATGGTCACACATCCAGCTTTGCAAGGGCCCTGTCATAGTGGGCCTTGGTGCCCTCGTCAAAGCAGACCATGCGCACCTGTTCTATCTCCGGCGCGGTCTTCAGAAAATCCGCAATGGTGCCTATGGCGATGTCCGCCGCCTTGTCCAGGGGGAAGCGGTAGACCCCGGTGCTGATGGAGGGGAAGTCCACGCTCTTACAGCCGTATTCCCTGGCCAGCTCCAGGCAAGAGCGATAGCAGGAGGCCAGAAGCTCAGCCTCACCGTGACTGCCTCCGTGCCACACCGGTCCGGGGGTGTGTATGACATACTTTGCCGGCAGCCGGTAGCCCTTGGTTATCTTGGCCTTGCCGGTCTCGCAGCCGTGGAGAGTGCGGCACTCGGCCAGGAGCTCGGGTCCTGCGGCTCTGTGTATGGCCCCGTCCACGCCGCCGCCCCCCAGCAGGGAGCAGTTGGCGGCGTTTACGATGGCGTCGGAGTCCTGCTTTGTGATATCTCCAAGGATTATCTGGATCTTACCCACGCTTTTCACTCCTTTGCCTCTATCTCCACCTTACCTTCCGGAGCGGAGAGCATGATGGATTTAACTTTCGTATTCCTATTGGATATTATCTCCTCGGCGATGCCGTCCTCTATCTGTTTCTGGATGAGGCGGCGCAGATTCCTGGCGCCGTAGGTGACGGAGTAGCCCTCCTTCACCAGGTGGTCGATGAGGCTGTCGTCCCAGCTGAGGGTGATATTCTTTTCAGCCATCACGTGCTTCAGCTCGGAGAGCATGAGAGCGGCAATGGAGCGGAAGTTATCCTCCGTAAGCTGGTTGAAGCATATGACCTCATCCACACGGTTTATAAACTCAGGGCGCAGAAATTCGTTCAGGGCCTTCATGGTGCGCTCCCGGCTCATATCGCTGAGAGAGCCGCCGAAGCCCACGCTGCCGCTCTTGTTGTTGCTGCCGGCATTGGTGGTCATGATTATGATGGTGTTTTCAAAGTTCACCGTGCGTCCCTGGGCGTCGGTTATCCGGCCGTCATCCAGAATCTGCAGCAGGATGTTCATAACATCCGGGTGAGCCTTTTCTATCTCGTCGAAGAGCACCACGCTGTAGGGTTTGCGCCGTATCTTCTCGGTGAGCTGTCCGGCCTCGTCATAACCCACATAGCCGGGGGGCGAGCCGATGATGCGGGAGACGGAGAACTTCTCCATAAACTCCGACATGTCCAGACGGATAAGGGATTCGGGGGAATCAAACATATCCGCCGCAAGGCGCTTTACCAGCTCCGTCTTGCCAACGCCGGTGCCGCCCACGAAGATGAAGCTCACCGGTTTTCTATGGGCTTTCAGGCCTACGCGGCTGCGCTTTATGGCGGCGCAGACGGAGGCAACGGCCTCATCCTGGCCCACGATATGCTCTTTCAGCCTATCCTCCAGGCCAGCCAGACGCTCCAGCTCATCCTCCCGGATGCTGGAGGCGGGGATCTTGGTCCAGAGCTCTATTATTCTGGCCAGGTTATCCATGGTCAGCTCCGGCGCAGGCTTTTTGTCCAGCTCCGAAAGCTCCTGCTCCAGCTGCAATTCCTTGCTGCGAAGCTCCGCTATCCGGGCGTAGCGCTTATCCAGCATCTCCTCCGTCATCTCAACGCCCTTGGGAGCCTGGGAATTGGCCAGAGCCTCCCGCTCAAAGCGGATATTATCCAGATCCCGCTGGGCCATCATGCGGCGGTTAATATTCTCGTCCTTGAGATTCACATCGGAGCAGGCCTCGTCGATAAGGTCAATGGCCTTGTCGGGGAGGAAGCGGTCGGTGATATAGCGTTCGCTGAGCAGCACCGCCTGACGGCACATCTCGTGGGAGATATGCACTCCGTGGTGCTCCTCATAATAGTGGGCAATGCCCTCCAGTATCTTTATGCTGTCCTCTATGGAGGGTTCGTTGACGGTAACGGGCTGGAAGCGCCGCTCCAGAGCCGTGTCCTTCTCGATATGTTTCCTGTACTCGGTGAAGGTGGTGGCGCCAATCACCTGTATCTCCCCCCGGGACAGGGCGGGCTTGAGGATGTTTGCAGCGTTCATGCTGCCTTCGGCGTCCCCGGCGCCCACGATGTTGTGTACCTCGTCGATGACCAGGATGATATTGCCCAGTCTGCGTATCTCTTCGATAAGGCCCTTCATTCGGCTTTCAAACTGGCCTCTGAACTGGGTGCCCGCCACCAGGGCGGTTAGGTCCAGAAGATATACCTGCTTGTTCTGGAGCTTGTAGGGCACGTTGCCCATGGCTATGCGCTGGGCCAGGCCCTCGGCTATGGCGGTCTTGCCCACGCCGGGCTCGCCGATAAGACAGGGGTTGTTCTTCTGGCGGCGGTTCAGGATCTGGATAACCCGCTCCAGCTCCTCCTCCCGGCCTATCATAGTGTCCAGCTTGCCCTCCCTGGCCCTGGCGGTCAGGTCGATGCAGTAGCTGTCCAGGAATTTTTTCTTCTGCGCTTTACCGTTTTCCCGGGGTTCCGGGCGGCGCTGCTCGGAATTTCCGGAGCTTCCGGCGTTTCCGGCATTTTCGCCGGGAGCCGGCGGTCCGCCGAACAGGCGGCTGAGGAAGGGGAAGGTTGCGGTCTTGCCGTCGTCCTCAGGGTTATCGTCCCCCTCGTCCACTGGCATTATCTCCTCTCCTCCGGAGAGAGCGGCGCTCATGTCGCCGGTGAGGGAGTCCAGCTCCTCGTCGCTGATGCCCATTTTGTTTATCACGTCGTCAATGGGCTTTATGTGCATTTCTCTTGCGCACTTGAGGCACAGGCCTTCGTTCTTGGTCTGACCTCCTTCTATCTTTGTAATAAATACCACGGCCACATTCTTGCCGCAGCGGGAACACATTGTAGGCTGCATTTATTGCCTCCGTTATAAGTATCGGTGCCTGAGATTTTACATCAGGCCGTTGGTCAAAAAGTCAAAAATCAGGAAGAATCGGCCAAGGGTGGTGTGCTCCATGGTGTCCTGGCCTATGAGCAGGCCCAGAAAACTCAGCAGCCAGCAGAAGAGCACACAGTATATAAAGGCCTTGCCGAAACCCAAAACTGCTCCGCCCACCTCGTCCAGAGCCTCCATGTTGGGCAGACGGAAGGACAGATTACCCACGTTGCCTATGGCAACCAGGAAAATCAGAATCAGCAGGAAAGCGATCACCAGTGCACCCACATAGGTTATGGTGTCGCACAGCACGGCCACCACCGCATCGGTCATGGATATGCCGTTGGCGTCCGCCAGGGCTACCGCATCGGAAGCCAGGGTATCTGCCCGCTTTTCATAAAAGCCCAGAGAGCTCATGCACTCATAGGCATAGTCGTAGCGCAGGGAGCTGTCCTGAGCCAGGATATCCTCCAGAGACAGGTCGCTGTCTCCATAACCCAGCTTTTCCAGCACGGCGTCTCTGGTGTCCTGAGAATCTATATAGCCTTCCACAAAGGGTTCCAGGGCCGGGACAACCTCATGGGCATAGGCTGAAGAGAGAAGGCTGCCCCCGAAAAGGGCGATGATGATGGCCAGGATACCGGCCACACCGCCCACCAGCCCTCTCTTATACCCGTTCCAGGTACACAGGGCAATTATTATCAAGAGGAGGATATCGATAATTATCTTCATGTGTATTTCATCCTTTATATGTATTGGCCGCCGGGCGGTCTGTCCACCACCCGGAATTATAATTTTAACACAAGTTTATGAACAAATATATAGCGCCGGGCCCTCAATATCTGGAAAACATCTCTCCAACAGCCCCGTCGTACCACATGCGGTTGAGATACAGGCCCTGAGGCGGCATAGTGGGGCCGGTGAGCCGCCGGTCCCCCTTCTCCAGAAGCATGGGGATATCCTCCGGCAGCAGCTTCCCGTAGGAGGCGTAGACCATGGTGCCCACCATGGCCCGGCACATGTTGTATAAGAAGCCGTCGGCGCAGATGGAGATAGTGATGATGTCCCCCTCCTTCTCCGCCCGGCACCAGTACACGGTGCGCACGGTGGTCTTTGTCTTTGTGCCTTCGCTTCGCACCGCCTTAAAGTCGTGGGTGCCCTCAAAGGCTCTGGCGGCTCTCTCCATCAGCTCCATGTTCAGGTGCTGAGGATAGAAGCACACCCGCTTTTCCAGAAAGGGGTCCCTGATATTGCTATTTAGTATTTTATATACATATTCCTTTTTTATACATGAACCTATGGCATTGAAGTCCTCCGGTGCCTCCACCGCCTCCAAAACGGCAATGTCCTCCGGCAGACGGGAATTAACTGCCAGAGGCAGCCGGTCCAGAGGTATCCTGGTATCGGAGTGAAAATTGGCGCAATAGCGCAGGGCATGGACCCCGGCGTCGGTACGGCTGCAGCCCACGGTCTTCACTCTGTGGCCGCAGGTCTTGCTCAGGGCCTCCTCCAGGGTCTGGGCCACGCTTATCTCGTTTTTCTGCACCTGCCAGCCATGGTAGCGGCTGCCGTCATAGCGCAGGATAAGGGCAATGTTTTTCATCGGTGTTTTTAAATACCCAGCTTCTTTAAATATATCATGACCGCCAGCAGCAGTATGCCCAGAAGCAGGGCAATATAATCCCGCCCGGCCATAACAAGCTGCTTCATGCGGGTGCGGCCCTCGCCCCCGTGGTAGCAGCGGCTCTCCATAGCCACGGCCAGCTCGTCCGCCCGGCGGAAAGCCGACACGAAAAGCGGCACCAGCACCGGCAGCAGGGCCTTGGCCCGGTCTATAAGACTGCCGGTCTCAAAGTCTGCGCCCCGGGCCTTCTGGGCGGACATTATCTTGTCCGTCTCCTCGATAAGGGTGGGGATGAAACGCAGGGCCATGCTCATCATTATGGTCATCTCGTGGATGGGCAGCTTCAGCTTTTTCAGGGGCCCCAGGAGGATCTCCAGCCCGTCGGTAAGGGCGATGGGGCTGGTGGTGTAAGTTAGCAGGAAGGTGCCGGTAATAAGCAGCACTATGCGCAGTACCATCTGTATCGCCCGGGCGATACCTTCCCAGGTTATTATCCAGCCCGGGATTATAGGCGTCCCCTGGGTGTAGAAAATGTTCAGCAGGGCCGTGAGGCTTATTATAAATATCATGGGCTTCAGGCCCTTGAAAATGTTTTTGAGGCTGATGTGGGAGATGCGCATGCAGGTGAGGGTGACCACAGTGATTATGCCGTAGCCCACCCAGCCCTTGGCCTGGAACAGAGCCACGATATACAAGGTCACCAGCAGCAGCTTGGTGCGGGGGTCCAGCCGGTGGGCAATGGTATCGCCGGGGAAGAACTGGCCCAAAGTGATATCCTTCAGCATGCCGCCACCCCCTTCAGCTCCAGCACCGCCTGAAGCAGCTGCTCATGGGTATATATGCCCTCAGGCATGGGAAGCCCCTGCTTTTTCAGGGCCAGAGCCAGCTCCGTGGCGTGAGGCACATCCAAACCTATCTCCACCAGCTCCTCCGCCCTGGAGAAGACCTCCTTGGCGGTGCCGTCCATGACTATGCGTCCGTGGCTGAAAACGATTATCCGCTCCGCTATCCGGGCCACATCGTCCATGTTGTGGCTGACGATTATCACGGTAGCCCCGGTCTTTTCCCGGTAAGAGCAGATGTTTTCCAAAATCTGGCGGCAGCCGGCCGGGTCAAGGCCTGCGGTGGGCTCGTCCAGTATGAGCACGCCCGGCCGCATGGCTATCACACCCGCTATAGCTACACGACGTTTCTGACCCCCGGATAGTTCCAGAGGGGACTTATCCAGCAGTTCCTCGTCCACGCCGGTAAAGCCCGCCGCCTCCCGGACCCGCTGGTCTATCTCCTCCTCCGGGAGCTTCATGTTTCTGGGGCCGAAGGCAATGTCCTTATAAACCGTCTCCTCAAAGAGCTGGTACTCCGGGTACTGGAACACCAGGCCAACCTGGCTCTTTACCTCCTTGCGGCTCAGCTTGCTCTCGTTTATGTCCTTCCCTCCGCAGATGACCTTGCCGGAGCTGGGGGAGAGCAGGGCATTGAGGTGCTGAATGAAGGTGGACTTACCGGAGCCGGTATGGCCTATTACCGCTGCCAGCTGTCCCTGGGGTATGACCAGGTCGATATCCTCTATAGCGGCCACTTCAAAAGGAGTTCCTGCGCTGTATACATGGCGCAGCTTCTCCACAATAATTTCTGACATTCTTTAACCTCTGAGCTGTTTTGCTATCTCTTTTGCGCAGGAATCCACATCCAGCGCCGTGAGGGGCAGATTCATGCCCCGTTTGTTCAGGTCGTACAGGAGCCTTGTGGTCTCCGGGACCGTCAGTCCCTCCCGCTCCATAAGTTCAATATCCGCAAAGACCTCCGCCGGTTTCCCGTCGGCTATGATTTTCCCCGCCGACATGACTATGAGCCGGTCGGCTCCCACGCATTCATCCATGTGGTGGGTGATGAGCACCACGGTCATGCCCTTTTCCCGGCACAGCCGGGTGACGGTGGAGATTACCTCCTCCCGGCCCAGAGGGTCCAGCATGGCGGTGGGCTCGTCCAGAACTATTATCTCCGGCTCCATGGCAATGACTCCCGCAATGGCCACTCTCTGCTTCTGGCCGCCGGACAAAAGATGGGGGGCGTGGCGGCGCTTGTCATACATGTCCACCAGTTTCAACGCCTCGTCCACTCTCCGGCGTATCTCCTTGGGCTCCACCCCCAGATTCTCCGGGGCAAAGGCCACATCGTCCTCCACCACGTTGGCAACGATTTGGTTGTCCGGGTTCTGGAAGACCATGCCCACGTTCCGCCGCAGCTCAATGAGCCGGCTCTCGTCGGAGCTGTCTATGTCCTTTACCAGCACCTTTCCCTCGTTTGGCACCAATATTCCGTTCATGTGCTTTGCCAGAGTGGACTTGCCGGAGCCGTTATGGCCCAGCACCGCCACAAAGCTGCCCGCCTCTATTTCCAGGTCTATGCCGCACAGGCTCTCCATCTGGTCGCCGGGGTAGGTAAAATGTACGTTTTCAAACTTGATTATGCTCAAGGCTTTTTATCCTTTCGGTCTAAGCCGCTGTATGGTTTATGTTTCCGCCCTCCGGCAAAGATGGGAACCGGCAGACGGGAAGCAACGCCGCGGCGCAGGTCAGCCCTTGCCGCCTTGGCTCATTGCCGTTCCCGGCCCGGCATTGAAACCGGGCCGCCAACGGCGAGCCTGCGGAGAAACCTGACCTGCTTCATCCGCCCCCGGCGGCGCAGGTCAGCCCTTGCCGCCTTGGCTCATTGCCGTTCCCGGCCCGGCATTGAAACCGGGCCGCCAACGGCGA
>CALWYF010000013.1 GCA_944385705.1 uncultured Oscillospiraceae bacterium
TAAGGACCCCCGCAACGGCGAGCCTCTGATGAAGCGTACCGTGCTTATAGCAAACACCTCCGACATGCCGGTGGCCGCCCGTGAGGCCTCCATCTACACCGGCATCACCATCGCCGAGTACTTCCGTGACATGGGCTACGACGTGGCCGTCCTGGCCGACTCCACCTCCCGCTGGGCCGAGGCCCTCCGTGAGATGTCCGGCCGTCTGGAAGAGATGCCCGGCGAAGAAGGCTATCCCGCCTACCTGGCTTCCCGTCTGGCCCAGTTCTATGAGCGGGCCGGCGTGGTGGAGTGCATGGGCAGCGAGGAGCGCCGGGGTTCCGTCACCGCCATCGGCGCCGTGTCGCCTCCCGGCGGCGATATATCCGAGCCTGTTGCCCAGGCTACCATGCGTATAGTCAAGGTGTTCTGGGCTCTGGACTCCAGCCTGGCCTATGCCCGTCACTTCCCCGCCATCAACTGGCTCACCTCCTACTCCCTGTACCTGGACTCCCTGGAGGGCTGGTACACCGAGCAGTTCGGCGAGGCCTATATGGCAAACCGCAGCAAGGCCATGCACATCCTTCAGGAGGAGAGCGAACTGCAGGAGATCGTCCGCCTGGTAGGTCAGGACGCCCTGTCCGCCTCCGACCGTCTCACCATGGAGACTGCCAAGATGATCCGTGAGGACTTCCTGCAGCAGAACGCCTTCGTGGATGAGGACGCCTATTCCTCCTATGCAAAGCAGTTCAGACTGCTGGACATCATCCTCCGCTATGACGAGCTCTGCCGGGACGCTCTGGACAAGGGCGCCGATATGAACGGCCTCTTTGCCATTGACGCAAGAGAAAAGATAGGCCGGGCAAAAATGGCCGATGCCGATACCTTTGCTGCCGACTACGATGCGATCGAAGCGCAGATGAAGGACGAGATCGCAAAAGTGATTGCCGGAGGTGAGGAAGCATGATAAAAGAGTATAAGACCATAAAAGAGATCGCCAGCCCTCTGATGGTGGTTGAGCACGTCGAGGGCGTCACCTACGACGAGCTGGGCGAGATAGAGCTTCCCAGCGGCGAGATCCGCCGCTGCAAGGTGCTGGAAGTAGAAGGGGACAGAGCTGTGGTTCAGCTCTTTGAGTCCGCTCAGGGCATCAACCTTGCCCAGTCCAAGGCCCGCTTCCTGGGCCATCCCCAGCAGCTGGCCGTCTCCGAGGACATGCTGGGCCGTGTTTTCAACGGCATGGGCCAGCCCATAGACGGCGGCCCGGATATCCTGGCCGAGGCCCATATGGACATTAACGGCCTGCCCATGAACCCGGCAGCCCGTGCCTACCCCGCCGAGTTCATCCAGACCGGCGTCTCCACCATTGACGGCCTGAACACCCTGGTCCGCGGCCAGAAGCTGCCCATCTTCTCCGGCTCCGGTCTGCCCCACGCCGCCCTGGCTGCCCAGATAGCCCGCCAGGCAAGAGTTCTGGGTGACAACGAGACCTTCGCCGTGGTGTTTGCCGCCATCGGTATCACCTTCGAGGAGTCCGAGTACTTCATCAACGACTTCCGCCGTACCGGCGCTATCGACCGTACCGTGGTCTTCTCCAACCTGGCCAACGACCCCGCCGTTGAGCGTATAGCCACCCCCCGTGTGGCCCTCACCGCCGCCGAGTATCTGGCCTTTGAGAAGGATATGCAGGTGCTGGTCATCCTTACCGACATAACCAACTACGCCGAGGCCCTCCGTGAGGTCTCCGCCGCAAAGAAGGAAGTGCCCGGCCGCCGGGGCTATCCCGGCTACCTGTACACCGACCTTGCCACTCTGTATGAACGGGCAGGCCGCCGTCAGGGCAAGAAGGGCTCTATAACCATGATACCCATCCTCACCATGCCTGAGGACGACAAGACCCACCCCATCCCCGACCTTACCGGCTACATCACCGAGGGCCAGATAATCCTCAGCCGTGAGCTGCACCGCAAGGGCATAGTTCCCCCTGTGGATGTGCTTCCCTCTCTGAGCCGTCTGAAGGATAAGGGCATAGGCGAGGGCAAGACCCGTGAGGACCACGCCGGAACCATGAACCAGCTCTTTGCCGGTTACTCCCGAGGCAAGGATGCCAAGGAGCTTATGACCATACTGGGCGAGGCCGCCCTCTCCGAGGACGACAAGCTCTTTGCAAAGTTTGCCGACGAGTTCGAGAAGCGCTACGTGTCCCAGGGCAACAACACCAACCGCAGCATCCAGGAGACTCTGGACCTGGGCTGGGAGCTGCTGAGCATCCTGCCCCGCCGTGAGCTGAAGCGTGTAAAGCCCGAGATGATAGAGAAGTACATGCCCAAGAAGTGAGACTTGTCCAAGAAGTGCTCATCTAATTATTTTAAACGGAGGTGATGCTTTTTGGCAGGTAAAGCGATAACCCCCACCAGAATGGTGCTCAAACAGCTCAAGGGCAGACTGAAGACCGCCCGCCGGGGCCACAAGCTCCTGAAAGACAAGCGGGACGAGCTGATGCGCCAATTCATGGATGTGGTGAAGCTCAACAAGGAGCTGCGTACCAAGGTTGAGGAGGGACTCACCGGGGCCTTTGCCTCCTTGCAGGTGGCCAGTGCCATCATGTCCCCCGAAATGCTGGAGCAGGCTCTGCTCTACCCCAGGCAGAGCGTTGAGCTGGGCTTGAAGTACAAGAACATCATGAGCGTCAACGTGCCGCTCTACAGCTTCCAGACCAAGAACAACGACCCTTCCGAGATATACCCCTACGGTTTTGCCCAGACCTCCGGCGAGCTGGACGACGCCCTGGACAAGATGGCCCGGGTGTTCCAGGACATGCTGGAGCTGGCCCAGGTGGAAAAGACCATGCAGCTGCTGGCGGAAGAGATCGAGAAGACCCGCCGCCGGGTCAATGCTCTGGAGTACGTGATGATACCCGAACTGGAGGAGAACATCAAGTATATCGCCATGAAGCTGGAGGAGAACGAGAACTCCACCAAGGTGCGTCTGCTGAAGGTCAAGGAAATGGTGCTTCAGGAAGCCCACAACTTCAAGTAAAACGCCAAATAAGCAAGAAAAATCCCGCAGGCTTTACCCTGCGGGATTTTTCTTGCAGTGAAGAACTAAGAGTGAAAAGTGAATAGATGTGGTGAAGGCTGCCCGCAGCTTGCTGCCGGCAGCCTTCAGGATTTAATAATTATTGATCCTTTATTTGCTCTTCCGCTTTTTCACCAGGATAAAGGCTCCGGCAGCTATTGCGCAGGCGCTCATCGCCAGCACGCCTATCCACAGCCCCAGGTGGGAGCTGTCCCCGGTGATGGGTGTGGCGCCGGGGTACCAGTGCAGTACCCGCACGGTGCAGGCGGCAAAGACCTTGCTGCCGTCCTGAGCCTGGGCGAATACGGTGCAGACTCCCGGCTTGTGGCCGGTGACCTTGCCGTTCTGGTCCACGCTGGCTATATCCGGGTTACTGCTGCTCCAGTACAGGCTCTTGTTAGTGGCATCCGCCGGAGAGACCGCAGCACTGAGGCTGTAGCTCTTGCCCTCGTATATACGCAGGCTGCTGCGGCTCATGGTCACGCTGCTGACCATGGTAACAGGGGACTTGATGCTCCATTCCTGGCTGGCGTTGGCCACGCCTACAATGGTGTAATTGGCAGCGTCGGTGCCATCGAGGTCGATGACGGTGGCGGCATAGGTCTTTATCTCGGTGCCGCTGATTGTGCCGCCATAGACCGGAACCACATCGTCGTTCTCCACCACATTGGTGATGGTGGCGGAGACGCTCTTTTCCGTGCCGTCATAGGTGAAGACGGTGGTTCCCCAATCCAGCTCCACGGGCCGCTTATTAACGGTGATTTGGACAGTACCTGACGCTGTAGAGTAACCTGCGTCACCCGGCGTAAACTCCCACTCGGCCTCATATGGTCCAGCTTTCGGCATAGTATCAGGGGCGACCCAGGTAAAGGTGCCGGACACCGGTGTGGCTCCCGCATACATGGTGCCGGAGAAGCCTATATCCATCAGCTTCTGGCCGTAGGTGACGGTGTCGGTGCTCAGGCTGGGCCCTCCGGTGAGCGTTATATTGTCACTGCCGGTGAGGGTGACGGTGATATTGTAGTCTTCGTAATTGGTACCGCCATTCACCGGGACGGTGACGGTGTATTCACTGGCAGCCACAATTCCGCTGCTGCCGGTGTAGTGCAGCACGCCGTCCTTAATGCTCAAACCTGTCACGGCACCGTCACTGCCGTCATATGTTGGCTCGCCGTAGCTGGCCCCCTCAGGGAGTTCCGGCAGCTTGACGGAATAAAGGCTGCTGTCCGCCACGATATAGCCGTCGGCAGTTTTATTGCCCTCATAGTCGGCTTTCTCTATGGTCTGGTTTGGGAGAGTAAAGGTGTTTACCTTCAGGCTGTAGTTGGAGTTTTTCAGCGTCACGGTGACGGTGGCGGTCCTGTTATCACCCGCATTGGGGTCGTCATACTCCACCGTGGCGGTGTAGTCAACGCCCAGCTTGAGGGTCTGCACGTTCGGCACGCCGTCAAAGCTCACGCCGGTGACCGTGCCGCCGGTCTTGCCGTCATAGGTCTTGGTGGCCAGGGTCACATTTTCGATACTCAGCTCGGCGGGAAGAATTGTAAAGAATCCCTCGGCTATGCCGGCGTACTTGCCTGTGCCGGTGACAATGACTTTGGCATCATCACCTGCATTGACATTATTCGCGTAACTCAGTGTGTAGTCCGTGTCAGGATCCAGAGGAATTGAAGAAGAACTGGTAACAGTGATCAAGCTGTCGCCGGGATTAAGACTTTGGCCGGTATAAGTAAGAGGGGATGACGTTAAATCGCAAGCGACAGTACAAGAGCTAATATCAATTTTGATGCTCCATTCCTGGCTCTTGTTGGCCACGTCATCCAAAGTGTAATTGCCGGCACCGGCGCCCTCCAGACCGGTGACGCTGGCGGTGTAGTTATCCGCACTTGCTTCGGTGGCGCTGGTGGTGCCGTCGTAAATCAGGCTGACCTGGTCGTCACCCACCAAGTTGGTGATGGCGGCGGAGACGCTCTTCTCCGTGCCGTCATAGAAGAAGCTGGTGCTTCCCCAATCCAGTGCCACAGGCAAGTGGCTTATCGTCTGATTTTCCTGTATATATGTAGTCGTACTGCCATTACTAAAGGTATAGTTGGGGTTTTTCAGCATCACGGTGACGGTGGCGGTCCTGTTATCGCCCGCATTGGCGCTGTCATACTCCACCGTGGCGGTGTAGTCAACGCCCGGCGTGAAGGTGGGAGCTGTTACAGAATCGTCTGTGCTGGAGAAGCTCACGCTTTCCACCGTGCCGTCGGTCTTGCCGTCATAGGGCTTGGGGGCCAGGGATACGCCGCTAATGCTCAATTCTGTGGCGGAGCGGACTGAGGGGCCCGTGCCATCCCCCTCATCTCCCACTGCCAGAGCAGTGACGGGGACGAGAGAAGTCATCAGCAGGGCTATGTACAGAGCTATGGCTATAACTTTCTTTTTCATGCTGCTTCTCCTTTTCCGGGGCTACTTTTCTTCTCTGTCTCGGACTCTTGACGGCTTGAGCGGGAACCGCCCTGCCGGCCCTGAAACAGACATTTACCTATAATCAAAATACCACGAAGAGCCCCAAACTGTCAAACCAGATATTACCACTCAGTCAGGGCTTTTCTCCCTCGGCCTCCGGCTGCTCCGCAGCATGGCTGCCGGACTCAGCCCCGGACTCCGGGGCGGGGGAGAGCCGGTCCTCCAGTTTTTTCACCCGGTCCCGGAGCTGTTCCAGCTCTTCCGACTGGCGGTAAAAAATGTAGGTAACAATAGCCGGCACAAAAGAGAAAACCAGGGTGGCGCCGTAGATGTGCCGCCCGGAGAGGAAAAAATTCCCGAAGAAGAACAGCCCGACGAACATTATGACTATCCATATTGCCAGGGTCTTGAGAAAATCCTTCACCGTAAACCCTCCTCCGAATAAAAGCTCTCAGTACTCGTATATGCCGCCGCCGATGAACTCCCGGATGAGAGCGTCCGGGGCCACCAGACTCTCGTCTATATCGCCAAAGAGCTGCAAGGCGGGCAGCACGGCCCTCAGTTCCTCAAAGCGCTCTATACCCTCGGGCACGGATTTGAAAAGCTCCGTTGCCGTGCGGTTGAAGACTGCGGGCTCATAGGGAGCGGCGGTGTCGAACTGGAAATCCGCCTTGTCCTTGAAGGGGGAGATGTACAGTTTCTCGCCCCGGCGGACATTGGCCCACATGCTCATGGTCTCAGACGCATCGGAGCCCCGGAAATTGTAATCCCGCACCATGCGCCGAACCAGGCGAAACCAGGTGCGCTTGAAGACTATCTGCCCCTGGAACTCCACGTCGCTGCGGGCGGAGATATACAGCTTAAAGGCCTCCGGATGCACATCGGTTATCATGTTGTTCAGGGCATGGATGCCCTCAAAGATCACGATCTCGTCGCCTTTGAGCTTTATGGACTTGGAGGGCTCCTGAACTCTCATGCGCCGGGAGAACTCGTACTTGGGGATGAACACCCGCTCCCCCCGGCTGAGCATGTCGAAGTGGCGGTTCAGAAGCTCCATATCCACACACAGGGGAGACTCCAGGTCCAGCTGGCCGTCGGCAGTGCGGGGACTGTTTTCGTCTATGGTTTTGAAGTAGTCGTCCATGGCCACATAGTGGGTGTTTATGCCCCGGCGGTTCAGCTCCTCGGCTATCTTCATGGATGTGGTGGTCTTGCCGGAGCCGGAGGGGCCGGAGAGCAGCACGATGGGGCTGCGCTTGCGGTTCAGAATGATCTTGTCGGCAGCCTGCTCCACTTTGCTGCGGTAGGCGGCATCGCTCTCGGCCATGAAGGCCACAGGGTCGGATACGGTCCTGAAGTTGATATCACTTAGCTGGTATTTCATGTCTGTTCCTCCCGGGGCAGAAATTCCCTGTAAAATTCCCCTATCTTTATTTTATCGCCGCAGGTCTTGTCTATATTCTCTATATACTCCAGCGGATACTTGGGGGCCATGAGCCGGATATTCCGGCCCCGGTCCGGGCGTACCAGCTTGGTGGAGCCGCCGCCGCCCAAAGCTATGATGCTGCACAGCTCCTCCATTATACATATATTGTAGAGATTTACATAGCCGGGCCTGGTCCAGCCCAGGTTCTCAAAGCCCCCGGACATGAACTTCTGCCGGTACAGGTAGTAGGGCCCGTAGCCCTCCTCTCTCAGCCGCTGCCCGGCGTAGTCCAGCATGGCGGAGACCTCCTCCGCCGAGGGTATGGGGCTGCCCTCCAGGGTAATGCGGGAGCCTTTTTTTAAGGAGAGAGTGTGCACCGTGATGTTCTCCGGCTTTAGAGAAAGCACCTTTTCCAGACTGCTTTGGAAACCGGCCACGCTGTCCCCCGGCAGTCCCGCTATAAGGTCCATGTTTACGGCAAAGCTGCCAACTTTCCGCACCAGCTCCAGGGCTTTTATGATGTCCTCTGCCGTGTGCCTGCGGCCTATCAGCTCCAGCACCGAATCCTCCATGGTCTGGGGGTTGACGCTGAGCCGGTCCACCCCGTGTCGGCGCAGGACTTCAAGCTTATCCAGCGTGATGGTGTCGGGCCTGCCCGCCTCCACGGTGTACTCCCGCACAAGGGACAGGTCAAAGTCCTCCTCCAGCCAGGTACACAGCTCTTCCAGCTGCCCGGCGCTGAGAGTGGTGGGGGTACCGCCGCCCATGTATATGGACACTACCCGGAGCCCCAGCTCCTTCAGCTGCTTTGCCGTGGCTTTAAGCTCTTTGTGCAATGCGGCATGGAAGGGAGCTATAAGCTTCATGCTCTTTTCCACCGACTGGCTCACAAAGCTGCAATAGGCGCAGCGGGTGGGGCAGAAGGGTATGCCCACATAGAGGCAGACATCCCGGGGCCCAAGGGAGGCGGCGGCCTTAAGGGTCTCCCTCCCAGTGTCCAGGCACAGGGCAGCCCGCTCCGGGCTCACGTCGTATTCTTTTATAAACTGCGCCAGAGCCTTCGCCTCGTCCATACCGGAGGAGAGCTTTCCTTCCAGCAGCTTGCCGGGCCGGACCCCGGTGAGGGCGCCCCAGGCGGGCTTTTTCACTCCGCTTTTCAGCGCCGCCCGGTACATGGCGTTCTTTATGAGCCGCTGGCGTATCCTGTCTGCCTCCAGCTCCTCAAGCTCCGGCAATATCACCGCCGCTGCCCGGCCCCGGAAGAGCCGACCCTCCCGGTACAGGGAACACACTGCCGTGGTATATTTCTCTCCGCTGCCCAGGCTCAGCTCCATCCTGTCCCCCTCCGGCTGGCCCTGAGGGTACTCCGGCCGCTCCTGGGGGAACATGGTCAGCAGCATCTGCTCGGCGGCATATTTGTAGTCGTGTCCTTTGAAATAGAGTTTCATATCAGCCTCTGAAAACGTGATTGAATAAATTATACTATCAAAAATTGCGGGGCACAACAAGAGAATAAATATTTTAAAGCATAATGTTAACAGAAAACAGCAAAAAATCTTTAATAAATTGAAAATAGTATTGGAAATTTCTCTTGATTTGTTGTAATATATAGACAAGAGTATTAGCATAGGGGAATTTTATAATGTATGAGATAGGAGAAAAGATAATATACGGAGAAAACGGAGTATGCACTGTGGAAAAAATAGCCCCTCTGGAGGCCGGGGATGGCAAGCTGTATTACTATCTCTGCCCCCTTATAGGCAGCGGAACCTACTTCACCCCTGTGGATTCCAAGGCCTTTATGCGTCCGGTAATGAGCCGGGAGGCGGCGGAGGCCTTTATCGACTCCATTCCCCGCATAGAGCCCGCCGTGTGCACCGACAACCGCTTCAACCATGTGGATGCCTTTTATAAGGAGCTGTTCAAGCAGCACACCTGCGAGGCTCTGGTAAGCATCGTCAAGGGCCTGCATGACCGCATGTCCCAGCGAAAGACAAAGAGCAGCCGGGCCGAGGCCATTATGAAGCGGGCCAGGGATATGCTACATGGGGAGCTGGCCACAGCCCTGGATATGGAGGTGGGCCAGGTTGAGGCTTACATAGCCCAACGTTTGGGCTCGGACAATTGAGGATAAGAGATAAAAAAACCCCTGCACCCTGAGCGGCTTTATCCGCCCACAGGTGCAGGGGTTTTTGTATACTATCTCAGCCCTTTCCAAAGCCACGGAGGAACTGGCGGGTGCGCTCCTCAACGGGAGCGCCCAGCACCTGCTGGGGAGGACCCTGCTCCACGATGACGCCGCCGTCGATGAACAGCACCTGGTCGGAAACTGCCTGGGCAAAGCCCATCTCATGGGTGACAACCACCATGGTCATATTATCCTGGGCCAGCTGGCGGATAACGTTCAGCACCTCCCCGGTGAGCTCCGGGTCCAGGGCGGAGGTGGGTTCGTCAAAGAAAAGCACGTCGGGGGTGAGGGCCAGGGCCCGGGCTATGGCCACCCGCTGCTGCTGGCCGCCGGAGAGCTGGTGGGGGTAATAGTCCAGCTTGTCTCCCAGACCGACCCGGCGCAGCAGGTCTATGCTCCTGGCCTCTATGGCCTGGAGCTGTTCTTTTCGGTTTTCGCGGTATTCGTCCCTGTTCTTGGCCTGAAGCTTGGGGGCAAGGGATACGTTCTGCAAAGCCGTATACTGGGGGAAAAGGTTAAAGCTCTGGAATACCAGCCCGAAGTGGAGCCGGTTACGGCGTATCTGAGCGGCCTTCAGCTCCTTGCCGGAGCTGCCGTCAAACAGAATATGACTGCCGGACTCGTCGTTTATTACGATTTTTCCTGCACTGGGCATCTCGAGGAAGTTGAGGCAGCGGAGCAGAGTGGTCTTGCCGCCGCCGGAGGGCCCGATAATGGAGAGAGTCCGGCCCTTTTCCAGGGAGAAGCTGATGCCTTTCAGGACCTGGAGCTGGTCGAAATTTTTGTGGAGATCGGTAACTTCAAGCAAAGCCATGGCACAGCCCCCTTAAACCTTGAAATAGTCCAGCTTCTTCTCCAGCCAGCCGAAGAGTATGGTCAGCAGGCCGTTGAAAGCCAGATAGTAGACGGCGGTGAAGAACAGAGGCCAGATAAGTCCGGAGGACTTTATGAAGGCCTGACCGTTCCACATCACCTCATACACGGAGATGACACGGACCAGGGAGGTGTCCTTCACCAGAGTGATGATCTCGTTGCCCATAGGGGGCACGATGCGCTTTATTACCTGGAGCAGGGTGACCTTGAAGAAGATCTGGGTGCCGGTCATGCCAAGCACCTGGCCTGCCTCCTTCTGCCCCCGGGGTATGCTCTCAATGCCGCCCCGGAATATCTCCGAAAAGTAGCAGGCGTAGTTGAGGATAAAGGCGGCCATGGCGGCGGCAAAGCGGCCGGAGGAGCCGGTGCCCCAGATGTTGTAGCCCAGCATTCCGGGGGCGTAGTACACCAGCAGCAGCTGGATCATCAGGGGTGAGCCCCGGAATATCCACACTATGGTGCGCACCAGGCCCTTAAGGGGCTTGAAGCTGCTCATGGAGCCAAAGGACATTATAAGCCCAAGGGGTATGGCCCCCAAAAGAGTAAGTATGAAAATCTCCAGGGATTTGACGAAACCCTCGTTCAGGCTCGTTACAACGGTCTGGAACATGGCTGACCTCTCTTTATATGTATAGGATAAAAGCTTTCAAGACAGTCCGCAAGCAGAGGGAGAATGGGTCTCCCTCTGCTTAACGATTTAGCAAGCTATTTTATTATACAGGAACTTTCCTTATTCTGCAACTATGGATTCCTGCACACCGTAAACAGTGGCTACCTCTTCAACGGTACCGTCGGCAAAGGCGGCGGCGTAGAAATCATTGAAGGCGGCGGCCAGGTCGCTGCCCTTGCGGAAGCCCACGCCGTACTCCTCCTCGGTGAGGGAGACGGTGTAGGTGAGCTGGTCGTAGCTGGTGCCTTCGCCTATCATGGCGCCGGCCATGAGCAGGTCGATGACGCAGGCGTCGGCGGTGCCGGCGGCCACGTTCATCAGGGCGTCGGCCTGGGTGGGCACGGCGGTGTAATCCTCAAGACCCAGCTCCTTCACTGCGGACTCGCCGGCGGAACCGGCTTCCACGGCAAAGGCCAGACCGCTGAGGCTATCCACATCCTGGTACTGGTCGGCCACTTCGGACTTTACAACTACCACCTGAGCGTTCTTGCAGTAGGGCTTGGAGCACTCCATGGAGTTGAGCACCTCGTCGGTGAGGGTCATGCCGTTCCAAACGGCGTCGATGCTCTTGGAGTCCAGCTCCAGTATCTTGTTGTCCCAGTCGATCTCGATGAACTCCACGGACACGCCCAGACTCTCGGCAAAGGCCTTGGCCATGTCGGCGTCAAAGCCTATCCACTCGCCGTTTTCATCCTTGTAGTCCATGGGGGCAAAATCGGTGATGCCTACAATGAGACTGCCCTTGCCCTGAACATAGGCCAGGTCGCTCTCGGCAGCGGCGTCATCGGCGGTGTCGGCAGCGGGGGCTTCGGAGCCGCCGCAGGCGCAGAGGGCAAACACCATGGAAAGGGCAAGCAGCAGTGTAATTATCTTTTTCATTTTCAAATCCTCCGTACAGATTTTTATCACGGTAGTATAATAACACATTAGCGAGATAAAGCAAGAGGGGAAATTTACTTTGACTGTGCAAATTATGCACAGCGCCAAGGGCCCAAAAGGGCAAAATATTAAAAATCAGGGCTTTAATTCCTATAAGTCTTATGGTATATTAAAGCAGTAGGAAATACAGACAAGCGGGAAGGAGGCGAGTTCTTGAATATAACCAGCAAGGGCCGCTATGCTTTGCAGGTGATGCTGGACCTGGCCCAGCACCGGGATGAGGGCTATATCTCTCTCAAAACGATTGCTGACCGCCAGGGCTACTCCATGAAATATCTGGAGATGATAGTGGGGCAGCTGAAAAAAGCGGAGCTGCTCAGCAGCACCCGGGGCAAAGAAGGGGGCTACAAGCTCAACCGGCCTCCGGAAGACTACACGGTAGGGGAGGTGCTCCGCTGCATGGAGGATAATCTGGCTCCGGTGTCCTGCATCAAGTCCGGCGAGGTCTGCTGCGAGATGGCGGGAGTGTGCATGACGGCGCCAATGTGGAAGGAGCTGGACGACATTACCAACAGCTACCTGGACACCGTCACTCTCAAAGACCTGCTCACCGGGGAAAAGTGGAAAAAGCCCATTGACAAATAAAAGCGCTGTGGTATAATTCCCAGTAGAATAATAGGAAATGGAGATATAAATATGTTCGTATATGCAGATAATGCAGCAACCACCAGCGTCAGCAAGACTGCGCTGAACGCTATGCTGCCCTACCTCACCGAGGATTACGGCAATCCCTCCAGCCTTTACGCCTTTGCTCAGAGAGCCGCCGAGGCCCTGGCCCAGGCCAGAGCTACCGTGGCTGAGTGCCTGGGCGCCGCCAGCCCCAAGGAGATATATTTCACCTCCGGCGGCAGCGAGGCCGACAACCAGGCCATCATGTCCGCCGCCCTTGTTGGCGCGCGCAAGGGCAAGAAGCATCTGATATCCACCAAGTTCGAGCACCACGCCGTGCTCCACACTCTCAAGCGCCTGGAGAAAGAGGGCTTTGATGTGACGCTGCTGGACGTCCATGAGGACGGCGTGGTGCGCATTGAAGATCTTAAGAACGCCATCCGGGAGGACACCTGCCTGGTGACCATCATGTTTGCAAACAATGAGATCGGTACCGTCCAGCCTGTGGAGGAGATAGGCGCTCTCTGCCGGGAGAAGGGCATTCCCTTCCACTGCGACGCCGTCCAGGCTGCCGGCCATATGCCCATAGACGTGGAGAAGATGAATATAGACATGCTGTCCATCTCCGGCCACAAGTTCCATGCCCCCAAGGGCGTGGGCGCCCTGTATGTGCGCAAGAACATCCCCCTCTTTAATCTTATTGAGGGCGGCGCCCAGGAGCGGGGCAAGCGGGCCGGCACCGAGAACGTGGCCGGCATCGTGGCCATGGCCGCCGCTCTGAAGGAGTCGGTGGACAACATGGAAGCCGACAGCAAGAAGATGATAGCCATGAGGGACAAGCTTTTCACCGAGCTTTCCAAGATACCCCACAGCAAGATAAACGGCAGTCTGGAACACCATGTGCCCGGCACCGTGAACATGTGCTTTGAGGGCATAGAAGGTGAGAGCCTGCTGCTGATGTTGGATGCCAACGGCATCTGCGCCTCTTCCGGCAGTGCCTGCACCTCCGGCTCCCTGGACCCCAGCCACGTGCTGCTGGCCCTGGGTCTGCCCCACGAGGTAGCCCATGGCTCCCTGCGTCTGTCCATAGGCGAGTACAACACCATGGAGGAGATCGACCACATCTGTAAGGTGGTGCCCCAGGTGGTGGAGTACCTGAGAAATATGTCCCCTGTGTGGGATGAACTGGAGAAGGGCCAGAGGCCCCATCTGATATAAACAAAAATACCAGACCAAGTATATAGGAGGAAAATACAATGGCACTTTACAGCGATAAGGTCATGGACCATTTCCAGCACCCCCGGAACGTGGGCAAGATGGATGACGCCGACGGCATAGGCGAAGTGGGCAACGCCAAGTGCGGCGATATAATGCGTATGTATATAAAGGTGAAGGACGGCATCATCACCGACTGCAAGTTCAACACCTTCGGCTGCGGCAGCGCCATAGCTACCAGCTCCATGGCCACCGAGCTCATCAAGGGCAAGCCCGTGGAGGATGCCCTGAAGCTTTCAAACCAGGCAGTGGTAGAAGCCCTGGACGGCCTGCCCGCCCATAAGATACACTGCTCCGTCCTGGCCGAGGAGGCCGTGCAGGCCGCAGTAAAGGATTACTACGACAAGCATGGCATAGCCTACGATCCGGAGAAATTCAAGGTCCAGAGCTGCGAGCACTGCTCCGACTGAGGAAAGACCATAGATATACCAACGGCCGGCTGCATTTGCAGCCGGCCTTTAAGCTTGTCAAAGAAGATAGCGCTTCGCTGCGTCACTGCAAACTCCATGTCCTTCGCAGCGGCATCAGCCCATAGGGGCAGCAGCCGCTTCTCATACATTTCGTTGCAGATTCTTCTGCCGAATCAAATACGCTTGCTTTGGGTTTGATTCGGCAGAAGCGCATAAGCGTTTCCCGCGACGCGCACGTCGCCGCAGAAAACGATTGAAATTATTTTTTTTGCGGCGAAAAAATTTCTAGCGCCTATTGACAAATAGATAAACATGTGTTATTGTACTAATCACTTAATACAATAACACAAAGGAGGCGTGACATGGACTGGACGTTCAACAACGACATGCCCATATATACCCAGCTGGTGGATAAGATAAAGCTGAGCATTGTGTCCGGGCAGCTTCCGCCCGGAGAAAAGCTGAGCACAGTGCGAGACCTTGCCTCGGAGGCAAAGGTGAATCCCAACACCATGCAGCGGGCTTTTCAGGAGCTGGAGCGGGAGGGACTGGTTTTCTCCCAGCGCAGCAACGGACGTTTCGTGACTGAAGACATGGAGGTAATTATGGAGGCAAAAAGGGCTATGGCCCAGGAGTATATCCGCGGCTTTATGGAGAACATGGAGAAGCTGGGATATACCGGAGAGGATATCATAAGCCTCATAAGAGGCGGAAAAGAGGAGGATAAACAATGACGGCTACCTTTGAATGCAAGGGCCTGAGCAAGAACTTCGGCTCCACCCAGGCGCTGGAGGACGTGAACATCAGCATAGCCCCCGGTAGAGTGGTGGGTCTGCTGGGCCCCAACGGCAGCGGCAAGACCACGCTGATAAAGCTGGCCAACGGCCTGCTTACGCCCAGCGAGGGCGAGGTGCTCATCTGCGGCGATCATCCCGGAGTGGAGAGCAAGGCAGTGGTGAGCTATCTGCCTGACAAGACCTGTATGCCTCTGTGGATGAATGCCCTGCAGCTGATGGACTTCTTCCAGGACTTCTATCAGGATTTTGACCGCCAGCGGGCTGAGAACATGCTCCAGCGCCTGGGCCTGGACGACAGGCAGCGGCTCAGGCAGATGTCCAAGGGCACCCGGGAGAAGGTGCAGCTCATCATGGTCATGAGCCGCAAGGCAAAGCTCTATCTTCTGGATGAGCCCATCGGCGGGGTGGACCCGGCCACCCGGGACTACATCCTGGACACTATAATCAGAAATTACGACCCGGAGGCCGCCGTGGTCATCTCCACCCATCTGATAAGCGATGTGGAGAAGATACTGGACGAGGTGCTGTTCATAAACCGGGGCAGGATAATGCTCCAGGCCTCCGTGGATGACATCCGCCAGCAGTACGGCAAGAGCGTGGACGAGTACTTCAGGGAGGTGTTCAAATGCTAGGCAAACTTATAAAGCATGAGTTCAAGGGCAGCGGGCGCACCATGGTCCCCTTCATCCTGATGTGTCTGGGCCTGTCGGTGCTGGCGGGCCTGTCCATAAGGGGCATGGAAAATCTCCAGGATTACGGCTGGTTCACGGTGCTCTTCGGCATAGTGATATTCCTCTTTGTGGTGGGGCTTATGGCAGTGTGCATCATGGCCCTGGTGGTGTGCATAGAGCGCTTCAGGAAAAACCTCCTGGGGGACGAGGGCTATCTGATGTTCACCCTGCCGGTGAGTGTGGATGAACACATCTTTGCAAAGCTCATAGTCTCCTCCGTGTGGTTCGTGGTGACCTGGCTGGTCTGCATGCTGGCCTTTGTCCTGATGCTTCTGTGCAATGTGGACATGATAGAGGTGAACTGGTCCGAGATCGGCTATGTGCTGAACGAGGTCTGGGGCAGACTGGTGGACTTCGGCCTGCTGCATATCATAGCCTACATCCTGGAGCTGCTGGTGCTCATCTTTGCCGCCTGCTGCGTTACCTGCATGCAGTTTTACAGCGCCATGGCCATAGGCTACAGCTTCTCCAATCACAAGCTGCTGCTGTCCGTGGTGTTCTTCTTCGTGATAAACGTGGCCCTGTCCATACTCCAGCCCCTGCTCCTGTCCATCACCGGCAATGCGGGTGTAATAGATTTTATGATAGAGAGCGTCGAGAACATGAGCGCTCCGGTAACGGTGCACATGATATTGCTGGGGACCTTCCTGTACATGCTGATACTGTTTGTCATACTGTACTTCCCCACCAGACTGCTGCTGAAACACAAGCTGAACCTGCCCTGATAAGCCGGGCGTCAAAAAAGTCTCTGCGGAAAACCGCAGAGACTTTTTAATGCTTATGATTTTAGAATTGGCTCAGTCCATATATCTTTCGGTGTAGCATTCGTCGGGCAGACAGTCGGCGAGACCGATGAGCACGGCCTTCATGTTTCCCTCTTCCATAGACTCCCCGGGGCTGCGAAGTCCTAAGACCTCCGAATGGCGGCTAAGGGATACCCGCACCGTGGTGCCCTTCCCCTGGCGGCTCTCCAGCAAAAGAGTGCCCCCGTGGAGATGGGCGGCGGAGCGGGCCACGGTCAGGCCCAGACCGGCGCCGGAGAGCATGCTTTCCATGTCGAAGCCGTGGCAGTAGCGGTCGAATACGCTGCCCAGCCGGTCCGGAGCTATGCCGCAGCCGTCGTCATCCACGGAAAGTATAAGGCTGTCTCTGGTCTCCACCAGGCTGAGGCTTACCCGGGTGCAGCCCTTGGCGTGGACCAGACAGTTGGATATAAGGTTGAGAATGATGAGCTCCACCAGCTGCCTGTCGGCCGGGATGGGGTGGACCTGCTCGCAGGAGAGACGCAGCTCCACCTGGGGACAGAGCATGGCCGCCGTCTCCACCAGCCCCGAGGCCAGGGCGGCCACATCCAGCTCCTGGGGGGAGAAGATGACGGAATCCTGACTTAGTGCCAGTACCATGGAGGCGTTGGTGAGTACCCGCATCATGCGGTAATAGCTGTGGGTGATGGAACGCAGGGAGCCCAGAAGCTCGCTGTCACCTTTTTCCTCTGCCCGGGTCCGAAGCATATCTGCGGAGAGAGCAAAATTCATAAGGCTGCTTCTCATGGAAAAAATGAGAGCGTCGTTGAGCAGCAGGGGAGAGCTGTCACATTTGCGCAGAAACACCAGCTGAGCGTCCTGGAAGCGGCTGACCCGGACGGCATAGCTGCTGCCTCCCAGACTGACATCTACCACAAAGGAGGGAGCTTGGGTTTCGGTAATTCCGGGCCCCAGCAGGGCCTTCAGGGATTTGCCCAGGCAGTCTCCGCCCAGGATACGGCAGGCGGCGGAATTGGCAAAACTCACCTGGTTTCGGCGGACCAGAAGGGCCGCCTCCCCTGAAAGGGCAAGGATATCGGTGGAAAGGTCGTGCATTATGGCATTCTCCATTCTGCCGCAAGACTGTTTGGGCCCCTTTTTCCCTGCGGCACTGGAAACGGGGTGGGGCTCCGGCTGAGCCTATTTTATCAGAAGTGGACAATTTACACAATAGCGCAGGGAGAAAATGGCGGAAACAGCTCGAAAATTCGGCACTTTTTTGGGCATAATACATAGTAAATGTATTGATTTTTGCAAATATTATATGTTATTATTTAGACGTTAAGTAAGGCATTTATTTCCTGCCCTGCAGGAGATACATGTATATATTGTATTTCATTAAAATGGAGGATATTAACTATGATCAAAGTTGGCATCAATGGCTTCGGCCGTATCGGCTCCCTGGCCTTCAGAGCTGCAATCAAGTCCGACGACATAGAAGTTGTTGCCATCAACGCTCCCGGCAAGACCGCAGGTCAGCTGGCTTATGCTGTTAAGTATGATACCGTTCACGGCAGATTCGACGGCACCGTCGCTTTTGACGACGAGGCCAAGACCCTCACTGTCGACGGCAAGACCGCAAAGGTTCTGGATTCCCGGGATCCTTCCCTCCTGCCCTGGGGTGAACTGGGCGTAGAGTACGTCCTGGAGTGCACCGGCAAGTTCCTCACCAAGGAAGCCGCTCAGCCCCATATCGACGCCGGCGCAAAGGTCGTCGTCATGTCCGGCCCTGCCAAGGATGACACCCCTATGTTCGTCTGCGGCGTCAACCTGGATAAGTACACCCCCGATATGCAGTTTGTCTCCAACGCATCCTGCACCACCAACTGCCTGGCTCCTCTGGCCAAGGTCATCAACGACAACTTCGGCATTGTGGAAGGCCTCATGACCACCGTTCACGCCTCCACCGCCACCCAGTCCGTTGTTGACGGCTTCTCCAAGAAGAACTGGCGCCTGGGCCGCAGCGTGTACAACAACATCATCCCCACCTCCACCGGCGCTGCCAAGGCTGTCGGCAAGGTCATCCCCGAGCTGAAGGGCAAGCTCACCGGTACCTCCATGCGTATCCCTGCCGGCGATGTCTCCATCGTTGACCTGACCTGCCGCCTGGCAAAGGGTGCTTCCTACGATGAGATCTGCGCCGCCGTCAAGGCTGCCGCTGAAGGCCCCATGAAGGGCGTTATCGAGTACGTGGATGATGAGGTCGTCTCCTCCGACTTCCGCACCGATGCTCATACTTCCATCTTCGACGCCAAGGCCGGCCTGTCCCTGAACGACAACTTCGTCAAGCTCATGGCTTGGTACGACAACGAGTGGGGCTTCAGCTGCAAGATGCTGGACCTGACCCGTCACATCGACTCCGTCCGCAAGGCCTGAGCCTTTCACAGGCAGCCTGAGACGAAACGATAGCACAAACGCAAAAAGCTCCCGCCCATCGGGCGGGAGCTTTTTGCGGCTTTAAACATAACACTGTGTAATTTTAAGCGGCGTATTTTGTCAGCACTCCGGGAGCTCTATCCAGCTGCCGAATATTTCATCCCACTGGGGCGGGTCGAAAATGTTTGCCAGTCCGCTGTTGTGATAAAAAGTAAGCTCCCCGAATTTGATCTTGCCGGATATATTGTACAGGTCGACTCTCAGCAGGGGAAAGCCCCTGGACAATTCCTCGGCCAGCTGTACCATGGTCTCAAAATTTTCAGGCTTGAGTATTGGCATAGGATAGTTGGGGTCTGTCTCCCTTACCGGCAGCAGATTGAACTGCCTGTCATAGATATTGCTGTAGCAGTTTTCCGTAGTATGTCCCTTGCCGTCAATAACTCCTATGTTCAGAAAGAGCGCCCTTACCCTGCCGTTGAAGCACATGAAACGGTAGTCCAGCAAGCCCAGCTGCTGCTGGATGGTATCCGGCGAAATCCCTTCGCCGTTCATAGGTATGGAGGCACTGTCTTCCGGGCGGCACAGATAGGCTTCAGCGATTATCCTGGGCGGTACATCCTTGTACGGCCATTCCCGGTTGCCGTAATAGTAATTGCGTTTAAGCCTGCGGCTGAGTTTGCTCCGGGCATCTTCAATATCGAAGCCGGCCTTGTCACGGCAGGCAATGACGCTGCCGCTGTCGTGGGTGCATTTTAATACGAACTGCCGGGGCAGTGAATCAAAATCTATTTCGTCAAAACTCTCCCAGGGACCGCCCAAAAGGGGTATGAGATATTCATCTCCGATTTTTTCGGCTATGTACCGGCGGACTGCGTATTTATCCACCAGGGTGGTATATATGGGTTTCCGGTCATGGAGCTTGAGCCACATCATCTTTTCGCTGAAACCTTTGGGGTGTTCCAGGTCAAGTTCGGTGCCGTAAGAGAGCCGGTATTTGTGTCGATAAAGCTCCTCGTCGGACATATTTCTGTAAAACCCCCGGGCAGCCAGAACGCTGAACCTGAATTCCCTGTCCAGTATCAGGCGCAAATACTTGTTCATGTTTCCGCTCCTTTAGCTTCCTTTAAATAAAGTAAATTTTAACTATAGAGGCAAAATTGCCTATGTAGTTTATTTTAAGATAGCATAACTGCCCATATAATTCAAGTATATTTAAATTGTGTAGGCGGTGAAACCTGTGGATTACTATGATATCGGGCAGAGGATACGGACGTTGCGCCGGGAGAAAAAGCTCTCTCAGGAGCAGCTGGCGGAAAAGGTTTGGATCTCCACCACACATATGAGCCATATTGAAAACGGCAGCACCAAGCTGAGCCTGCCGGTATTGGTAGACCTGGCGGCAGCGCTGGACGTGAGCGTGAACGAGCTGTTGGCGGGGCAGAGCAGCCAGTGCCTCAGTGCCGGCTATGAGCAGGTCAAGGAGCTTTTGAACGGCTGTTCTGAAAAGCAGCTGAGGATAATAACCGAAGTAATCAAAAGCACAAAGGCGGCGCTGGACAAATACGGGGTATAAAGACAGCTTGTTTACAGTTCATTAACTTGACATTGCCTTTGTAAAGTGTTAGTCTGTATAAGGATACATTTGGCCGCTTGCCGGATGGCTGTCCCAAAAAGGGACCGCCCCAGGCAGAGCGGCTTTGTTTTTGCGATTTACATTTTCAACCATGGAACAAGGAAAGGATGTAGAGAAAAATGACTCATTATGACGTGATAATCGTAGGCGCGGGCCCTGGGGGCATCTTCACCGCCTATGAGCTGGCCAAGGCCGACCGGGGACTGAAGGTGGCGGTCTTTGAACTGGGCAAGCCCCTGGACAAGAGGAAATGCCCCATTGACGGCAAGAAAATAAAATCCTGCGTGAAGTGCCCCACCTGCGCCATAATGAGCGGCTTCGGCGGGGCGGGCGCTTTTTCCGACGGCAAGTACAATATAACCAACCAGTTCGGCGGCACCCTCTATGAGTATGTGGGCAAGCAGCGGGCCATTGAGCTGATGCGCTATGTGGACCAGATAAACCTGGACCACGGCGGAGCGGGCACCAAGCTCTATTCCACCGCCAACACCAAGATAAAGCGCACCTGCCTGGAGAACGGCCTGCATCTGCTGGACGCCCAGGTGCGGCATCTGGGCACCGACATAAATTATGTGGTGCTGGAGAACATATATAATGAACTGAAGGACAAGGTGGAGTTCCACTTCAACTCCGCCGTCACCGGCGTGGAGAAGACGGAAGAGGGCTACATCGTCCATGTGGGCACCGAGAGCTACAGCTGTGAGCGCTGCGTTATCTCCGTGGGCCGCAGCGGCAGCAAGTGGATGGAGAGCGTCTGCGAGGGCCTGGACATCCCCACCCGCTCCAACCGGGTGGACATAGGCGTGCGGGTGGAACTGCCCGCCGAGGTCTTCTCCCACCTCACCGACGAGCTCTATGAGAGCAAGATAGTCTACCGCACCGAGAAGTTTGAGGATCTGGTGCGCACCTTCTGCATGAACCCCCACGGCGTGGTGGTGAACGAGAACACCAACGGCATAGTCACCGTCAACGGCCACAGCTATGAGGACAAGAGCAAGCACACCGAGAACACCAACTTTGCCCTGCTGGTATCCAAGCACCTGTCCGAGCCCTTCAAGGATTCCAACGGCTACGGCGAGAGCATAGCCCGCCTGTCCAACATGCTGGGGGGCGGCGTCATGGTCCAGCGTTTCGGCGACCTGGTGAGGGGACGGCGCAGCACCGTGCGGCGTATAGAGGAGAGCTTTGTCACTCCCACCCTCTCTGCCACTCCCGGCGATCTGAGCCTGGTCATCCCCAAGCGCATCCTGGACGGCATAATCGAAATGATCTACGCTCTGGATAAGATAGCCCCCGGCACCGCCAATGACGACACCCTGCTCTACGGCGTAGAGGTCAAGTTCTACAACATGGAAGTGGAGATAGACAACAACCTGGAGACCAGCAGCCCCGGACTCTTCGTCATAGGCGACTGCTCCGGCGTGACCCACTCCCTGTCCCATGCCTCTGCCAGCGGCGTGCACGTGGCAAGGCACATCCTGGGTATCCAGGACTGAGCCTCTTCCCTTGATTTCTGCGCAGTGGGGTGCTAATATACCGTAATATCAGCTGAGTCATAGCCGACGGATATTCCCGCGGCTGTGCTCCCGGCGCATTTCTTCGGCAGGAGGACCGCAATGTCAAAAGTCAAAGGTCAAAATTATATGCACGGCGCCGCCATACTCACCATAGGCGTTGTGATAATGAAGATACTGGGCTTTATATACAAGATACCTCTGGGGAACATATTGGGGGACGAAGGCTTCTCCATGTTCACCAGCGCCTACAATATCTACTATGTGTTCTTCACTCTGGCAACGGCGGGATTGCCGGTGGCTCTGTCCCGCCTGGTGGCGGAAGCGGATGCCAACGGCCGTGCCAAGCAGGAGGAGAAGACCTTCAGAGTGGCGCTGCTCACCTTCTTTGTCATAGGTACGGTCTTTGCCCTGATCCTGTATCTCTTCCCCAACTGGCTGGCGGACAATTACCTGGAGAATCCTGACGCCGCCCCCAGCATAAGGGCCATGGCCCCATCCATATTGCTGGTGTGCCTGGTCTCGGCCTACAGGGGCTATTGCCAGGGCAACGGCAACATGCTGCCCACCACCGTGGACGAGGTGCTGGAGGTTCTCTTCAAGGTCATCTCCGGTCTGATATTGTCGGCTGTGATCATAAACATGGGCCTGGGCCTGCCCGCCGCCTCCGCCGGAGCCATCTTCGGCGTGTCCATCGGCTCCGTGGTGTCTCTGGGCTATATGATAATCTATAAGCGGCGCAACTACGATGTGCTCTCTGCCCCCTATACAGGAGGCCGGGCGCCCAACGACATCCACGAGGATGACGAGGAAGTGGACGACGCTATGACCATAGTGAGGAAGATCCTCACTATAGGCATACCCATAGCCTTCGGCGCCTGCATTCTGGCCCTGCTCAATTCCGTGGACTCAAAGCTGTGCATGAACCGGCTCCAGAGCGCCGCCGGCTTCAGTTATCAGGAGGCCAAGGTGCTGTACGGGGTCTACGGCAAGGCCCAGACTCTGTTCAATCTGCCGGCCGCCTTCATAACCCCCCTCACCATAGCCATAGTCCCGGCCATATCCGGGGCCATAGCCAGGGGCAGCAGGGGAGAGGCCATGAAGACCGCCGAGGACTCCATGCGCATTTCTGCCGCCATAGCCCTGCCCATGGGCGTGGGTCTGGCGGTGCTGAGCCACCCCATCATGAATATACTCTACCCCAACAGCAACGAGGCGGGCCCCGGCCTGCTCAGCGTCATGGGCATAGCCTCCTTCTTCGTGTGCCTTGTACTCATGGAAAATGCCATTCTTCAGGCCTCCGGTAAGGAGAAACTGACCATGATCACCCTGATAAGCGGCGGGCTAATAAAGATAGCCGTCAACTGGTTCCTGGTGGCTGAGGTGAGCATAAACATTTACGGCGCCCCGGTGGGCACTCTGGTGAGCTATTTCTTCATGGCTGCGCTGGATTTCGTGTTCATGTGCGTGACACTCAGGGAGAAGCCCAGAGCCCTGAGAGTGTTTGCCGGCCCCCTTGGGGCCAGCCTGCTGATGGGGGCCTCTGCCTGGGCCATATACGGCCTGGCCGGGCGCTTCATAGGTACCGGGAGTTATTTCGGTATGCTGCTGTCCATGGCACTGGCCATTGCAGTTGCAGTGGTGGTTTATGCCGTCAGTGTGATAGCCATGAGGGTCATCACAAAAGAGGATATGAGCCTTATTCCAGGTGGAGCAAAAGTCGCAAAATTACTGCATATGCGCTAAAAAAATCTGAATTTATACAAATAACACTTGATTAACCGCCGGAAATATGGTAGATTCTATGCGTTGCCTTTTTGAAGGCCGTAAGAGAATGAGTATTCTGCCGCATTTTCGGGCAGACTCATCATAAAAGCGGCAATGGCCGCACAATACATTCAGGAGGTTTTTAACTATGAATAAGGCAGATCTGGTCGCAGCAGTTGCTGAGAAGGCCGGTATTTCCAAGAAAGACAGCGAGAAGGCAGTCAACGCCGCCTTTGACGCCATTACCGACGCTCTGGTAGCCGGCGACAAGGTCCAGCTGGTTGGCTTCGGCGCTTTTGAGACCAAGGAGCGCGGCGCCCGTCTCGGCCGCAACCCCAAGACCAAGGAAGAGATACAGATCCCTGCCAGCCGTGTCCCCGCTTTCAAGGCCGGCAAGGCTCTTAAGGATGCTGTGGCAAAGTAATCTGCACTGCAATATAAAACGGCCGTCTTTTAGACGGCCGTTTTTAAATATGGGCAAAAGAACAAGGGAGGCAAGCCATGAGACTTGACAAGTATCTGAAAGTGTCCCGGCTGATAAAGCGCCGCAGCGTGGCCAACGAAGCCTGCGACGGGGAGCGGGTCAGCGTCAACGGCCGCCAGGTGAAGGCCAGCTACCAGGTGAAGGTGGGGGACGTGATAGAGATAAGTTTCGGCCAGCGCAGTCTGAAGGTGGAAGTCACCCAGGTGAGCGAGACCGTCTCCAAGGCGGACGCTCCGGCCCTGTACCGGGAGCTGGAGTAAAAGAAAAACACTGAGACAAGCCCGCTTCCCGGGCAGTCTCAGTGTTTTTTCATAAAAAGATATATGTAAATCAGATGATATACTTCTTCAGCTCTTCAGGCACGGTCTCGGGATCAACAGAGATGCTGATGACAAAGTCTATGCCCTCGGAGGTAGCAAAGCTATCCAGCCAGGAAATAAACTTGCACAGAGCCTCAGGAGACTTGTCTTCAACCATCTTGTAAAAGTTGTCGATAAAGAAATGGGTGATGTCGTAGTTACCGGCATGAATGCCGCAAATGAGTCCCTTGAGGAACTCGTAACTGCCGATATCGTAGTTGCCGGCATCTATAAGGCGGGCCTGATAGGGGATGTCGTAAGTGAGCTTACGTTCCTTCTCGATGCAGATCACATCGCCGTGGCAAGTATTGACGGTCTGACGGACCATGTCCACCAGCTTCTTAGTCTTTCCGGAACCCTTCAGCCCCATGATTAAACTGACCATGATGATCACGCTCCTTTGTTTTTTTGCATAATATCCGCAAACTTGTAATATATACACTATAAGATTACCATGTTTGGCCGAAAGGTGCAAGCAGAATTGAGAGGTAATATTCAACAAAATGTTTAAAGGCCTCTGGGAGCAATCTTTTTTGACCAGCTGGTCGATATTTCCTTGACGCTGAGGGAATAATGTGCTAACATTTTATCAAGCTGCAAAGTGCATTCTGTGCATTTTGCACACGGAAACTAGATTACAAGAGAGGTGTAATGCTTGAAAGACCTAAAGCATCTTATTTACTTTGAGAATCTGCTTCAGGACGCGCAAAACGAGCTGGTCACCAAGGCCGTGGCGGAGGGCAAGCACGCCCTGGGTTATAACTGCTACTACATACCCGAGACCCTGCTGAACCTGCCGGGCTGTTTTTCCAGCCGCCTGAGGGCTCCCCGCTGTGTTTCCACCGATATTGCCAGCTATTACATGACCACCAGGAACTGCCCCTATGTGCGCTCCATCCTGGAGAGAGCCATCGAAGGGGGCTACAATTATCTGGAGGCGCTGTTCGGGGCCGAGAGCTGCGCGGCCATGGAGCGCATGGAGGAGCACTTCGTTCTCATTCACCCCGTGAAGAATGATAAGTTCTTTTCCACCATCATTGACCCCCCCATGAAAGGGGACGAGAACAACCTCAATTACTACAAGGCCCAGCTGAAGCTGAAG
This sequence comes from uncultured Oscillospiraceae bacterium, assembly GCA_944385705.1. Classification (GTDB taxonomy): domain Bacteria; phylum Bacillota; class Clostridia; order Oscillospirales; family Oscillospiraceae; genus Limivicinus. The sequence continues at coordinate 25,465 of CALWYF010000013.1, forward strand.
GTAGTGGACAAGCTGAGAGACGAGCTGGGGGTGGATGTGTCTGAGGAAGCCATGCTCAAGGCCATAGAGGACCACAATGAGATATCCCGCCTCATCACCGAAATGGGAGATCTCAGGAAGCTGGAAAATCCCCCCATCACAGGTTATGAGTTCCATGTGATACAGCTGGTGAGCCAGGTCTGTCCCCACTATCTCATAAAGCCCTATCTGGAGGAGACTCTGGAGGAGCTGAAGACCAGGGAGCCGGAACCCAAATTCCCCTTCCGGGCCAGAGTAGCTCTGGTGGGTTCGGAGATAGACGACCCGGATTTCACCAAGCTTATTGAGAGCTGCGGCGCCATGGTGGTGGCCGACCGTTACTGCTTCGGCAGCTTCCCCAGCCGGGAGCAGATAGAGATACTTCCCGGTGAGAGCGCCTTTGACGCCATCTGCCGCCACTATCTCCAGTGGAACCAGTGCGCAAGATTCATGGACGGAGACAAGATAGACCAGCGTCACAATGAGGTAAGGAAGCTGGTGGAGAACTTCAGGGCCGACGGCGTCATCTACGAAAACATGAAGTTCTGCGAATTCTGGAGCTATGAGAAGGTTCTGGCAAACCATATCTTTACCAACGAGCTGCACATCCCCTGCTGCACCATAGAAAAGGAATACGCCCTGGGGGCGGCGGGGCAGCTTCGTACACGCTTCCAGGCATTTATAGAATCTCTGGAAATCAAGAGCATTCAGGGAGGCAAGTGATATGAAACTGACCGATAAACTGATAAAGGCCGTTGACAAAAAGCTGGAGCGCTTCGACCCCCTGTGGCAGGCGGAGAACGGCGTGGGCGGACTGCGCTCCCGCTACTATGACAAGACCGGAGTTGCCAAGTACAGAGAGTGGAGAGGCGTAAAGGACACCTTCTACGACTATACCCAGTGGCTCTATAACCTGATGAGCATGGGCCAGATGGTGGCCTCCGCCCCTGTAAAGTGCCTGAGAGGCTTTTGGGAGTACCGCTGGATGGGCTCCTACCTGGGCACATTCATGTTTATAGACCGGCTCTTTGAGGGCTACCGGGGCTATGAGCTGCGGATAGCCCACATGAACATGCACGCCATAGTCCAGAGCCTGACGAAGAAGATAGCCCTGGTGCTGGCCAATGACCGGCGCTTCGGCGGCGGCCCCCTCACCGACAGGATGGTGCCCATGGACGAGGTGCTGCCTCCGCTGTTCATGGCGGGCTTCAAGGACTTGATACCCATTCCTCTCCAGACCCTGCCGGAGTTTATCATCTGCGATATAGACCAGCATATTGAGCCCTATTATATCGACGTGGCCGAGTCCTACGGTCTGCCTGCGGACGTGTGCTCCCGCTGCGCCGCCGAGACCGGCGTCACCATAGACGATGCCTTCCCCATTATCGGCAAGGCCTTCCTGTCCACCAATATGCCCTGCAATGCCTCCGAGTCAACGTCCATGTTCCAGCGCCGGCGGGTGAATCTGCCTTACCAGCCTGTTACCATGGCCATGATACATAATGAGCCCGGCGCCCATCCCTATTCCACCCAGGAACTGAAAAACGCCATAGCCTTCATAGAAAAGGAATACGGCGTGAAGTACGACTGGAACGCCCTCTTTGAGCGGGCGAAACAGATGAACGAGCAAAACACCATAGAGCTGGAGAAGTGGGACTTCTTCAAGACCCCCTATTCCGCCCTGGTTGGCATTGCCGAGACTTTGTACCGCCTCTACTCCTGGGCCTCCGTAAACGGCCAGGAGGACTACTTCACCAAGAACGACAGGAAAGTTATAGCCATCATGCGCAAGGCCTATGAGGAGAAGTATAAGCCCTTCTCCGGCAAGACCCGCCACCGGGCCTTCCTGTGGGGACCCTCCGCCGTGTATTATACCGACTTCCCCACCTGGATACAGAATTGCTGGGGCATCAATATCGTGCTGAACATGGACTCCACCATGGGCCACAACATGATAAGTACCACCGACCCGGAGCAGGCTATAAAGGATCTGGCCCTGTTCTCGGAAAAAGCCGTCATGCGTCACCACGCCGTGGGCGGCTGGGACAATGTGAACGCCGTGTGGGAGTGGGCAAGGAACTTCAACTGCGACATGGTGCTTTGCAACGACAACGTGGCCTGTAAGGGCATGAACGGCGTCCACGCCCTGCTGGAGGAGCAGGCCAGGGACCTGGGCTTCCACTTCATCTTCATCGAGCACGACCTGGAGGACAGCCGCACCGTCTCCCGTCAGGATATGAGAAAGTGCGTCAACAACTACATGTCCGTCGTGCTGGGTGAACAGCCCCTGGACCCCACCATCGTGGAGTTCGACGATTCTGCAGCTTACTGAGAAAGGCGGGAAGATAAATGAAAAAAGCACTCAAGTTTGTCCTGAAGCTCCTGGGCAAGCTGTCCCTGGCGGGGCTCATAGCCTTCGTGGTCACCTTTGCCATCTATATGACCAATGCAGAAAACAAAATAATCTACTATGTGGTCCGCCCCCTGCTGAACAAGCACTACGATTCTCAGGTGAGAGACAGAAGGATATAGTCAGCCCCCGGGAAAATTATAAACGAATATCAAAGTCAAGCCGTCCCCGGCCCGAGCCGGGGACGGCTTTCAGCTTGTCGAAGAAGGCATAGCCATCTTCGACAAAAGGGGCTTACACTGCGCTGCGTCGCTGCAAACTCCACATCCTTCAAAGCGGCGGCAGCCCACAATGGCAGCCGCCACTTCTCATGCTAATACCGAATCAAACCCGCTTACGCTGAGCTTTGATTCGGTATTAGCATGAGAAGTGTTTTCCGCGACGTACACGCCGCCGCAGAAAACGATTTAATTTATTTTTTCGCTGGGTTGAAAAAACTCTGCGAGGCTTTTTTGGTTTAAAATATCCTGCCGGGTGTTCCTGTTCAGAAGCTCAATCAGGTAATTCCGGGCCGGAGGGCAAAAATAGGGCTTGACAAAAAGCGTCTATGCTATATATTAACATCAGTTAGCGAAAGCTAACTTTTGTAAGACCGGTTAGTTAGCTAATGCTAACTAACCAAAACAAGACATGAAACGGCAAAAGACCCGGGGAGCCGCCGGGGGCGGAGCCGCAGACCTTGAAAGGAAGAGGCTTTGCCCCGGCCTGGTGCTAAACCCGTAAGCGCCTAATAAAAAGAAAGCAGGTGAGAACTATGACCCTGAACAAGGCGGAGCCCGGCAGGGAGTACACCATACGGAAAGTCAGCACAGGAGACGAAGAGACGGATGCCTTCCTCTTTACCCTGGGCTGTTACAGCGGAGAGAAAGTAACGGTGATATCCCAGCTCCGGGGAGGCAGCGTGGTCTCCATAAAAGACGGCAGATACAATATCGACAGCCAGCTGGCCCAGTCGATATTCATCTGATATATGCGGCTGCGGCAGCGCAGCCCTAAATTTTGACCTGCGGTTAGCTAAAGCTAACTAAAACACTGACTAAAAATAGGGAGGAGAATGTATGAGAATAGCACTGGCCGGCAATCCCAACTCCGGCAAGACCACCATGTACAATGCCCTTACCGGGCGCAACGAGAGAGTAGGCAACTGGGCGGGAGTCACCGTTGAGAAGAAGGAGCACCCGATAAAGGCGGCCTTTCAGGTCACGGCGGAGGAGTTGATAGCAGTGGACCTGCCCGGGGCCTACTCCATGTCTCCCTTTACCTCGGAGGAGAGCATTACCAGCTCTTATGTAAAGAACCAGCACCCGGACCTCATTATAAACATAGTGGATGCCACCAACCTCAGCCGCAGCCTGTTTTTTACCACCCAGCTGCTGGAGCTGGGCATACCTGTTGCCGTGGCGCTGAATAAGAGCGACATAAACGAGAAGAAGGGCAACCGCATAGACGTAAAGGCTCTGGAGGAGAGGCTGGGCTGCCCGGTGGTGAAAACGGTATCCACCACCGGGGAGGGATTGAAGGAGCTGCTGGGGGCAGCCGTGGCCCTCAAGGGCCAGGGCCAGACAGCACCTTACAGCCAGGGGGAGATAGACCTTAGCGACAAGAAGGCCGTGGAGACTGCAGACCGCAGGCGTTTTGATTTTGTAAATGCGCTGGTCTCCAAAGTGGAAAGCCGGAAGGTCCTCACCGGGGAGAGAAACCGGGGAGACAAGATAGATGACATCCTCACCCACGGTCTGCTGGGTCTGCCCATTTTTGCGGTGGTGATGTTTCTGGTGTTTAACATCTCCCAGGCCAGCCTGGGGCCGCTGCTGGCGGACTATCTGACAGGCTGGATCGAGAGCTTCCAGGGCTGGGTAGCCGGCCTTACAGAGAACGCCTCTCCTCTGCTGCAGGCCATTCTGGTAGACGGCGTCATAGGCGGCGTGGGGGCCGTTCTGGGCTTTTTGCCCCTTGTAATGGTGATGTATTTTCTCATAGCCCTGCTGGAGGACTGCGGCTACATGGCGAGAGTCTCCGTGGTGCTGGACCCTATATTCAAGAAGGTGGGCCTGTCCGGCAAGTCGGTCATACCCTTTATCATCGGCACCGGCTGCGCAATCCCCGGGGTCATGGCCTGCCGCACCATACGCAACGAGAGGGAGCGCAGGGCCACCGCCATGCTCACTCCCTTTATGCCCTGCGGAGCAAAGCTGCCGGTGATAGCCCTTTTTGCCGGAGTATTTTTCAGCGGCTCGGCCTGGGTAGGCACCCTTATGTACTTTGTGGGAATAGCCCTTATACTGCTGGGAGCCCTGATGGTCAACAGGATAGCCGGCTATAAAAACCGCCGTTCCTTTTTCATTATGGAGCTGCCGGAGTATAAGCTGCCTTCCCTGAAACGGGCCTTTGTATCCATGTGCGGCCGGGGCTGGGCCTACATAGTCAAGGCCGGTACTATCATACTGCTGTGCAATACTGCGGTGCAGCTGATGCAGAGCTTTACCTGGGACTTCCAACTGGTGGAGGAGGGCATGGCCCAGACCTCCATACTGGCCTCTATAGCCGGCCCTGTGGCGGTGCTGCTGGTACCTCTGGGCTTTGGCGTGTGGCAGATGGCCGCCGCCTCCGTCACCGGCTTCATTGCCAAGGAAAACGTGGTGGGCACTCTGGCCGTGTGCTACGGCATCACCAACTTCATTGACACCGAAGAGCTGGCCCTGGTGGGCGGGGCGGCGGAAGTGGCCGCCGCCTTCGGCCTGACCAAGGCCGCGGCCCTGGCCTGCCTGATGTTCAACCTGTTTACGCCTCCCTGCTTTGCCGCCCTGGGGGCCATGAACTCGGAGATAAAGAGCCGCAAATGGCTTCTGGGCGGCATAGCTCTCCAGCTGGGTACCGGCTATACCCTGGCCTTCCTGGTCTATCAGGTGGGCACGCTTATCAGTACCGGCAGCCTGGGTCAGGGCTTCGTCCCCGGCCTTGTCGCCGTACTGACCATGGCAGCTATCGTCCTGTACCTGATGATGAATTCCGACAGGAAGCTGGCAGCGGAATACTCTCTCCGGGGGGTGAGGGCCTGATGGTGAATATACTGATAGCCGCCCTGCTGGTACTGATACTGGGCGGAGCAGCCCTGTACCTGTACAGGGCAAAGAAAAAGGGCCGTCGCTGTGTGGGATGCCCGGATTCCGCCGCCTGCCCCCACTGCCGGGGCGGCAGCTGCTGCCCCGGTGAGAAAAGCAGTGAATAACATAAGTTAAAAATAGAGGCAATAAAAATAGAAGTAAAAAAATTCAGGCGGCCCCGCAAGGGGCCGCCTGAGACTGTCGAAAAAGCCTCGCAGAGTTTTTTCGCCGAAGCGAAAAAATAAATTCAATCGTTTTCTGCGGCGACATGTGCGTCGCAGAAAACACTTCTCACGGAGCGAAGTGTCGAATTGTATGCCTTTGGCGTACAACCGAGGCATGAAGCGAAGTGCAAGCCCCTTTTGTCGAAGAAGGCATAGCCATCTTCGACAAGCTGAGGCGGCCCCTTGCGGGGCCGCCTGAATTTATCAGTCCGATACGGGCCCAGGCCTTTCCCCCGGGAGGGGGGCGGGCACAGGGGGATTGTCCGTATCCAGTATATACTTGCCGCAGGCGTTTATTATGGTGGTGTCGGCGTAGCTGAAAATGCGCTGGCGCTGCATGCCGTAGCGCTGGTGTATGTGGCCGTGGATGAGATAGCTGGGGCGGAAACGCTCCATAAGGGGCTTGAAGACCTCAAAGCCCCTGTGGGCCAGGTCGTCCTGATCCCCATAACCCCGTACCGGGGCGTGGGTCAGTACGATGTCCACTCCGCCGAAGCGACGTATCTTAAGGTACAGCTTGTTTATCCGCCGCGCCATCTGGCGCTCGGTGTACTGGTATGGGCCGCCGTTATAGAGCATGCTGCCTCCCAGACCCAGGATGCGCAGACCGTTCACGGTGACCAGCTTGCCGTCTATGCACTGGCAGCCCTCCGGGGGCTTGCGCAGATAGCCGGTGTCATGGTTGCCATGGACATAGAGCAGGGGGCGGTTGACCATGGTCACCAGGAAACTGAGATAGTCCGCCTTCAGATCTCCGGCGGAAAGTATCATGTCTATGCCTTTCAGATTGCCGGGGCGGTAATAGTCCCAAAGGAACTTATCTTCCTCATCGGAGATTAAGAGTATTTTCATAGCTGTTTCTCTTCTTTCTCTGGGGGTATGCTGTCCCGGTATATGCCCAGCAGACGCACGGTGTCCCGGGAGCGTGGACTTATCTGGTCAAAGGAGGGGATGCCGCCATCCACATTGTCGCATAACCAGTCCATGGTCATTATCTCTTCGGGCCTGAGGGGACGGCTGGAGTCGTTCCTCACCCGGCCCTCCTGGTCCACTATCCTGGTGTAGAAGGGCTCCACCGTGCCGTCGATGATGCCCTGTTTCAGGATCTCCGCCAGACTGCGCACTCCGTCGGGGAGGGTGTCGCTTAGCTGCACATCGATGACGCCGCTGTCCATGCCCCACCAGTAGTTTATGGCCTTGCTGGGTGGAACGTTTGCCCAGCTGCCGTTGAAGATGCTGAGGACTATCTGCTCGTAGAGCCTGCCCCAGTTCCAGCAGGGTACCGCCAGAGGCAGCATGGAGCCGTCCTCCTGAAGACAGTAGGTGCCCCACTCCAGGGCCCAGTGGGGGTTGCTGGAGTTGGTGGCATCCCGGTTGGATATGACGGTGATGCCGCTGTCTATAAGCTCCCGCACCGGCTGGGGCTCCACACAGGACCAGCGCAGCTTTATCCTGGCCCGGGGGTTGGTGAGCTTTACACCCAGGGCAAAGGCGTTTATGCTGGCGCTCTCGCCGATAATGGGGTAATTGGAGACATAGCCGATGATATCCTCATTGGCCATGGCTCCGGCTATGGCTCCGGTGATGAACTTTCCCTCGTATATGCGGCTGTAGTACATGCGCACCCCGGCGTAGGGCAGGGACAGAGAGCAGTTGAGCACTTTAACATCGGGGTATTCCACCGCTATCTTTCTGCAATCGCCTATCATTTGGGGAGTAGTGGCAAAGATGAGCTTGGCCCCCTCCTGCACCGCCTTCTCCATGGCGGAGTAGTAGTCCTTGTCAAAGGCGTTGTAGAGCTTGATGCTTACCCGGCTGCCCAGCTTTTCCTCCAGGTATTTCCGCCCATGGTCGTGGGCGCGGGTCCAGGCGCTGTGCCTGGGGTCAAAACCGTAGATGAAGGCAATATCTATGTGGTCGCTGTGGCCTACGCTCAGCAGCTTTGCCAGAAGGCTTTTGTCCTTTTCCTCCGGCTGGGTGCTGACGGCTATGGCCTCCTGGGTCTTGGCCTTGATGTCCGGCCAGATACTGCCCAGTTTTTTTATCAGCTCCGGCAGGGGCAGCTCCTTTATCTCTCCGAAGCTGAAGGTCTCCAGCCATATCAGCATGGCCTCCGCCGGGGTGATCTCCAGCTTCTCCACGTTCACCTTCTCAAAGGCTTGGATAAAGCGCACGTATCCCGCCGAGAAGCTGCGCCGGTCCCGCTCGGACCATACCTGGTCCTCGTCCATGCCCAGGGCGGCCTGAAGCCGGGCATACCAGCCCCGGTGGCGGAAGCTTATGCCGTAGAGTCGGGAGAGAGAATAAAAGTGCATGAACTCATAGTACATCTGCACTGCGGGTTCGTCGTTGTATTCCGGGACCAGACGGGTGACCCGGGCGGCAATAAGGGGGGCGCCGTAGCTCTTCAGTACGCTGACCCGCTTGTTCCCCTCCTGCACATAGAAGCGGCCCATGTACTCGTAGCAGCGTATAGGGTCGCTTATGCCTGCGTCGTCCAGATGGGCGTCGCACAGCAGCATCCACTTGCAGGCAAACTCGCTGTCTGCCGGCAGCAGGGGCATGAAGTTGCCCGCCAGGGCGGTGGTGCGTCCGGCGGACTTGGTCCCGGTGACCAGACTCAAAGGTATGCTTATGATGCCCAGCTCCACCCGGGCGCTGATGCTGCTTTCATCCAGCAGCTCATCCAGCACCGGCAGATAAGGGTAGCCGCCCCGGGCCATGGCGGTCCTGTAATACTTCTGTCCGGCCTTGAGAGCCTTGGCGTATTGCTCCACGGTCTCTGGGCGCATTATTGTCCTCCTAGTCCCCGCCTGTTCCGAGGCGGCTTGAAAATCTTTCCAAATCTCTGTACAGGGACAGTTTAGCATCCGTCCCGGCAGGCCGTCAAGTAAATGAAAAGAGGAGAGCGGGAAGCTCTCCTCTTTTTACAACAGGTTTACAAATAGGGCCTGACGGCGGTACAGAGCTGCTCTTCCTGGGCGATCAGCTTTTTTGCGATGTCCTTGGCCTTTTCGTCTGCCGCCTGATATTGGTTGAGGTAGCGGCTCAGGGATTTGACCCCCATGTTGCAGCCGTCGGTTATCAAATCTGCAATGGTCTGATCCGACTCCTTCATCACCAGCATCACATTGGTCTTTATCCATGACATGCCTTTGGCCATGGCGCTGGGCTCCTTGCCCTGATCCTGAAAGCGGTGGAGCTGCTGTTCAATGTCGTTGCTCAGCTGCTGGTGATGGAGCTTGCAGTCCACCAGACTGCGCTTCAAAAGCTCGGAGTTGGTGTAGTCCAACACCTCGTCAATGGAGCTGACACCCATTTTCACACCGGAATCGCACTCTCTCAGGAGTTTTATGGTATCTTGTTCTATCAATTTACAACCTCCCTTGTATCATCGGCGGACAGAGAAGCCCGGTTTCCCGGCAATGCTGCATCTCAGGACGAAAACTCACAGACTGCATGAGAGCATGAAAAGATAGGGCCCGGATGCGCCTTCTGTCCAACAATGCTATATACAATTAGTATAGACAGAGAGAGGTAAATTAACAGAAGGGAATTTTTTCTTTTAATCTTTTAAACCAGTACTGTCTGAAGACAGACGGACTTATGGATGGACAATATCCAGTTCAGGAGCTTTATCACGATATTTCTTAAGGATCGACTCATCTGAAACATCAGTTACCAGATGGCGCATTTTTCCCAATTCCGCAGCCTGATAGAAAGCACGGACACCGAATTTGCTGGAATCGGCCATCACATACCAGTCGCTTGTCCACTGAGGGATGGCCCGGGACACGTAGGTGCTGAGCATGTTGTTCACGGTCAGACCGGTGTCGGGATCAATTCCAACACCACTGGAAAAAGCCTTGCCCACGAATATCCCGCTGGTAGTGGCCTTGAGATTGGAATCGCTGGTGGCACAAAGCCCATCAGGGGTCATGATTATCTCACCGCCCAGCAGGATGATATCTTCCACATAGGGCTTGAGAATGGTGACAGCGGAGACATTGTTGGTTATTACCGATATCCCCTCCACTTCCTTTATCTTTTCAGCCAGTGAAAGACATGTCTTCCCGGAGCCCAAGAAAATAAAATCTCCCGGACATACATATGCTTTCGCCAGCTCGGTGAGTATATCTATCCTTGCCGGTATAGTCACTCCCGAATGCCTGATCTCAATCTTTTGCGGTGCCTCTACAAGGATGGCGCCGCCGTGAGTGCGTTTGACAAAGCCCAGCTGCTCTATTTCGTCAAGATCTTTTCTGACAGTAACAACGCTGACCCCCAGATAGTCCGATAGTTCTCTTGTGGATGCGGCGTTATTTGTGGACAAGTACTCTCTGAGCTTTATAAATCTGTCGTGCTTTAACACAAATATTCCTCCAAATCCGGCAGTTTTTTAAGCTCTGTTATAAGTTTAATTATACGGTTTAAAAAGAGAAAAAGCAAGGGAAATAGTTAAAGATAGAAAACGTGTTTGCATCTATAATCCCCTTTTTGCTTCTTGCTTGCTTATATTTACTGGCTTGTTTGACTTGGAAAGCAATGCGAAATGAAAGTAAGGGCTTTCTTTACGTTTTCCTCTGCATTACCGCCTCTGTGCCACATTTCCAAAGTATAGGGGCCAAGGTAGCCCAGCGCCTCCATATGGGCAAAAACAGCGGGAAAGTTCACGCAGCCGCTTCCAAAAGGAATTCCCTTAAAGCGGGTGGAATTATTTCCTTCACGCAAAGTCTCTTTCACATGTACCGCCACGGTGCTGCTGAGGCCAAGACTCAGCTCTTCAAAAACGTCATTTTCCTTCCAGGCGGACAGATTGCCCATATCTGGGTACAGGGCCAGCCAGGGACAGGGCAGCTGCTGTTTGAGCTGCAGGCATTTTTTCACACTGCACATAAAAGGGGTGTCCATAGTCTCCATGGCCAGCATAACCTGATGGGTCGAGGCCATGCGGCAGGCTTCTCTCATCCCATCTGTAAATAGCCTCATGCTGTCTGATGTTGAGGGTTCATAATAGACATCGTAGCCTGCAAGCTGAATCACGGATATTCCAAGCCTTTTGGAGAAGAGAATGGACTTTTCCATTATTTCAAGAGCCATTTTCCGCCTGCCGCTGTCGGCGCTGCCAAAGGGAAAGCGTCTGTGGGCACTGAGACACAGGGACTGTATTCCCAATCCCGTTGAGCGCAGCTCTTCTCCAAGAGCTTGCTGTCTGTCAGCCGTAAGATACAGCCTGGAAATTTTTTCATCAGACTCGTCAACGGATATCTCCAGATAATCAAAGCCAAGTTTTTTGGCTGACCTAAACTTGTCCGGCAGCGCTATTTCCTCAGGAAGAGCCTTTTCGTAAAGGCCAAGCAGATGCTGTCCCAACATTTTTATACCTCCTGCCCATGCTCCATGAAGCGGGCCATACCTGAATTATCAATATGTCTGTGTATCCGTATTATGCTCTTTGAACTTGACCTTTTCCGAGCTGCCCAGCTCCATAATGACAATGCTTCCTATAAGTACCACTGCGCCAATCAGCGCTCTGACGGTAATGCTTTCCTTAAATACAAGCCAGCCGCCTACCATTGTAAAGACAGGGATGCTGGCAAAGATTATGCCTGTATTTACTGCACTGGTATAACGCTGGGCAAGGGCCTGTATATAGCTTGCTATGGCTGTGCTGACGATTCCAGTCCAGAATATACAGAACCAGCCGGACAGTTTTTCAGGTAAAGCAAGCCCGGACACCGGCACCGCCACCAGCAGGGCACACAGTGCCATTACCCCCAGAGGCACTACGGTCAGCACTACCGGATCGTCTCCGGAGGCCAGATACTTCTCTATAAGAAGGATCTGAGCCCCGGCCAGAGCGGAGCTGGACAGGCATATCCAGATCCCGGCGCTGTATTGGAAACTGCCGTCGGCAGTGAGAAGCAGGATGCTGAAAAAGCCTCCGCAGACGCACAAAACGGTACGCAGCCCATAGCGCCGCCCCATAAACAAAAAGGCAAGCACCGGCACCATTATGGTCTGCAAACTGGTCAGGAAACCGGCAATGCTTACCGGTGCAGAGGCTATACCGGCAGTGCAGGTAACATGAGCCATGTATGTGACTATCCCTAAAAGGACAGAGTGCTTTATGGATTGGCGGTTTAGTTTGAGTATACAGTGCTTTCCCAGCGAAACGAAAGAAACAAAAAAGGCAAGGGCAAAACGCAAGGCAATAAAATTAAATATATCCAGCTCCTGAGTAGCAAATTTCAATACAATGCCGGTTATGCCCATTATAAGAGAATATATTAACAACAGTATATCCGCTTTCATCTGTGCTTTCATAACTGCCTCCGGAAAAAGGACAATATACAGCAATAAAATACTATCAAAACGAAAGAAAAAAGTCAATAAAAAGATATATAAAGAAATTAACGACTTGCGTATTTGCGTATTTTGCCTAAATACGCAAATACTTTTTTATAAAAACCGATGAAAAAGAAAGAACTTGTTGACTTTTGCCAGCATACTATTTAGAATAGTAACTGTAGATAAGGCCAACTTTAAATATCGTTACATAAACGAAAGGAAAAGAAACCAAATGAAAGAGTATGTAATTGAAAGAGATGAGCTGTTCAAGTGGTGCTCTATTCCTGTTGACCAGCTGGAAAACCATCCGGACAGCAAGGTCAAGCTCACGATCAAGGATACCCGCCAGGAGGCCATGAAGTTGGCCGGAAACATGATGGCCGATGAGGTCATCAAAAATAATGCCGAGGGCAAGCCCACAAGCTGGGTACTCCCATCAGGGCCGGCCGACCAGTTCAATACTTTTATAGACCGGGTCAATAAAGAGAGAATAAGCCTTAAGAACCTGACGGTTTTTCACATGGACTACCTGTTGGACTGGAACTCCAGAGTCTATCCCCTTGGAGACTATTATGAGAGTGCCCACGGCAGAATGCTCTATGGCTTTTACAACAAAATAGACCCGGAGCTGAACGTGCCGGAAAGCCAGCGCATCTGGCCCCGCGTTGAGGATCTGGACGAGATGGACAGAATGATAGAGGCAATTGGCGGCGTTGACACTGTCTGGGCCGGTGTGGGCTATAAGGGACTGGTCGCTTTCTGTGAGTCTCCCCATGACCCGCTGGAAAGGGTAAGCCTGGAAGATTATGAAAATATGAAGACCAAGATAGTCGAACTCAACTATGATACCACCATTGCAACGAGCCAGAGGAGCTTCGGCGGCTGCTACGACAGGGCAGGGCACCAGGCGGTCACCATCGGCTTTAAGTCCATGCTCTCAGCCAAACGCTGCGTGGCAATGATCTGCACCGGCGAGTGGAAGCAGACCGTGCTGAGAGTACTGATGTTCAGCGAGCCCACTCTTGAGTACCCTGTAACTTTGTTCCCCAAACATATTCCGGAAGTTATCGTCCTGGCAGACCGGTTTACTGCGACTCACCCGATGTCCAAGGGCAAGATAGTGCTGTCCGCTGAAAATACCGGTAAGCACTGAGCCTGATACCGACAAACATATAAGGAGAATTGACCATGGAAATTTACAGAATTTCTCGTGAAGATATGCTCAGATGGTGCTCCATTCCCAGGGAGCAGCTGCTGAATAACCCCGACAGCAAAGTGGACCTGAGAATGTTCGACACTCGCAGGGACACCATGGAGATGGCCGGAAACATGATGGCCGATGAGGTAAAAAAGAACAACGCCGAGGGGAAAATCACCAAGTGGATACTGGGCTCCGGTCCTGAAGATCAATTCCAGACCTTTATCGACAGGGTAAACAATGAAAGGATAAGTCTTAAGAACCTTTATATTTTCCATATGGACTTCGGCCTGGACTGGAACTCCAGAATGTACCCCGAAGCAAATAACTGGCACAGCCCACAGGGCAGGATGAAGGTGCGCTTTTACGGAAAGATTGACCCGGAACTGAATGTACCGGAGGAGCAGCGCATCTGGCCCACACTGCAGGACCTGGACTATGTTGACAACAAGATAGAAGAGCTGGGCGGCGTAGACACTCTGTGGGCCGGCATAGGCTACAAAGGCCTGGTGGCCTGGTGCGAATCCCCCACGAACCCCTATCAGCGGGTCACCGAGGAAATGTATATAAACATGAAGACCAAGGTGGTCAACGTCAGCTATGAGAAGGTTGTGGAGTCCAGCCAGCGGGTCTACGGCGGCTGCTACGATATGATACCCCACCAGGCGGTTACCATAGGCATGAAGTCCATGCTTACCGCAAAGAGGGCCGTATGTATGATACCCACCGGAGAGTGGAAGATGACGGTGCTGAGAGTGCTCATGTTCAGTGACGCCACTCTGGAATATCCCTGCACTCTGCTGCCCAAGTACATCCCGGAGGTCATAGTCCTCACTGACAAGCACACCGCCACCCATCCGCTGTCTTTGGATGAGGTGCCTCTCTCCATAGAAAACCAGAGCTGAGTCCGGGGGTGCTGAGATGTACAAGACCGGGGCCGTCGTGCTGAATAATATAGGCGGCGGGATAAACATTTGGGTGGACCATCTTCCCTCCGTTGGAGAATCCGTTCTTGGCTACGGCTTTGACGTGGCGGAAGATCTGGCCAAAGGCGGAAACGTGGCCGTGGCCATAGCCCGGCTGGGTATGGATGCCGCCATAATAGGAAAACTGGGTGACGACGAGGCAGGCAACAGAGACGCCAGATGGCTGAGAGAGAGCGGCGTAAACTGCCAGGGACTGATTCTGTCCCCGGAGGCCAAGACCGGCCAGGGGCTGGGAATCAATGAGCGGGTGACCGGACGCAATCTGATCGTCACAGGGGAGAGCAGCAGCAAGTGGCTTAGCTTTCAGGAAGTGGAAGAGAGTCTCCGCAGCCTTGCTCCGGCTGAATTCTTTATCACAGGCTTTGAGATAAAGGAAGAACTGGTGCTGCCGGCGGCAAAGCTGGCAAAGGAGCTGGGGATGAAAGTGGTGCTGAATCCCAGCCCGTTGCCAAAGATGACTTTGGAAGCTATCCCCTATGTGGATTATTTCATAGTAAACGACATAGAGGCGAAAAAGCTCCTGGGCATGGAGGAGGATGCTCCTCTTGAGCCGGAAAAGGTACTCCGGGCGCTGAAAGAAAAGTATCAGACTGAAAATGTAATAATGACTATGGGCGGGGAAGGATATGCCGGACTTGAAAAAGACCACTTCTTCTCCGGGGCCCAGATACCAGTTTCTCCAATTGTGGACACCAGCGGAGCCGGAGACGGGTTCCTTTCGGCAATGGTGGTAAATCTGCATTGGGGCAAGAACCTTGAAGAAGCCTGCCGCTGGGCAAATAAGTATGCTGCCAGGGTGGTGCTGGTAGACGGCACTTTAAAAGGCTACTCAACTGTAGAGGAACTGGAGGCATTTTACCGTGAGCGCGGCGAAAGCCTTTAATTTAATATTTTATCAATCAGTGTAAAAAGAAAGGAGAAAGAAATGAAGAAAACCCACAGACTCCTGGCCATGCTGCTGTGCCTGATAGTGGCCTTGACGGCAGTCGGCTGCGGTGGAAGTGACACCCCTGCTGCAACCACCACGGATACCCCCGCTGCTGCTGAAGATGCTGCCGAAAGCACCCAGGAAGCAAACCCCAACGCCCGTGTGCTCAAATGGTCCGCCAACTCCCCCGAGGGCTACCCCGACTATGAATCCGCAATGCGTATAAAAGCATATGTGGAGGAAAAGACCAATGGGGAGATTATCCTTGAGGTTTACCCAGACAATATTCTGGGCGACTGGACAGTGGTCTTTGATGAGATCATGAACGGCGGCATTGACTTTACTGCAACTTCCGTGCCCGACTACTACGACCCCAGAATTGCAGCATGCACCCTGCCTTACCTGACTGCCACCTATGATGAGGTTGCCGCCGTTTTCCGCAAGGGCGGTTATTATGACAAGGTCCTGGAAGAGTGCTATGAGGAACTGAATGTTAAGTACTTCGGCGTGTACTGTGACGGCTACTGCGGCGTAGGCGTTCAGGGCGAGCTGGAGAACGCCAATATCCCCGGCGCCGATAAAGGCGACGCCATCATCCGTGTACCGCCCAACCAGTCTATGATTCTGGCTGTGCAGAACCTGGGATTCAAATATTCCTCCATCCCCTATTCCGATACTTACACTTCTCTGCAGACCGGTGTTGTTCAGGGATGGTGCGGCGGCCCTATATCCCAGCACTACGGCCAGTGGCTGGACGTGGAGGACCACTACTATGACTACGACATCTGGCAGGAGAGCCGTCACTACATCGCCAGCATGGATACCTGGAACTCCCTGACCGAGGAGCAGCAGCAGATCTTTACCGACATCATCCTTCAGGAGGCTGAGCTGTCCATAACCAACGCTGCTGAGAACGATGCCAAGTACAAGGAACTGTATGCCAACGAAGAAGGCTATACCATGGTATACTTCACCGATGAGGAGAAGAAGGCTTTTGCCGAGGACTGCCGTGAGAAGGTATGGCCCCAGCTCAACGAGCTCTACGGCGAGGAATTCCTCACCGAGCTGCTTGCAGATATTGAGGCAAACACCTGACAACAGCAATTCATTAACGCGAATCTTTACGGAAATTTAGCGGTTATGGGACTCATAAGGAGTCCCATAACTGTTAAGACACGCCTATCAAGGAGGTGCTGAATGAAAACCCTGAAAAAAATAAATGACGGCTTTATAAAGGTGAGCGAGTATGCCGCCTTTGCTTTAAGCGCCGTTGTGTGCGCCATGATAGTCTGGTGGGCGGCAAAGCGGTATCTTTTTGCGTCGGAGTTCTACGGAGCAGAGGAGCTCATACTGGCTCTGGCTTTCTGGATGTATTTTATCGGTGCATATATCGCCACCTACGAGGATTCTCATATCAATGCGGATTTGTTTACTGGCATGCTGAAAACAGATAAGGGAAAGAACATTGCCAAAATAGTCAGACTTTGCATTTCCCTGCTGGCTTTTGCCCTGCTCACCTGGTTGGCCTGGGACTTCCTGGCCTTTGATATCTCCATGCATAAGATAACCGTAATGTATCGTTTCCCTCAGGCCTGGATACATGCGGTGTTGCCCTTGTCCTTTGTACTGTCCTGTATTTATACTGTAGCCCACATTGTCCAGACCGTCATAGCCCTGGCAGAGGGCGGTAAGAGCGAAGCTGCCCAGCAGCCGGAGGCTCTGGAACAAGCCACTGATAAAGGAGGTAATGTGAAATGACACCTGCTATAATACTTGCCATTGTGTTGCTGTTCCTCCTTCTGGTTATCGGCGTGCCCGTGGCTCTGTCCTTCTTCCTCAGCGCCATGGTAATCGCTCTTGGCAGCGGCGCCAGCTTGTCTCTGCTGATGTCCTACAGCTACAAGAACACCAGCTCCATCATCCTGCTGACTATCCCCCTGTTTATCATGGCCGGATCCATTATGGCCTACGGAGGCATAGGCAGACAGATTATAAACGCTGCAAGCCGTCTGGTGGGAAGACTTAAAGGCGGTCTTGCGGTTGTGGGCATAATTGCCTGCTCCATATTCGCTGCTATTTCCGGCAGTGCCTGTGCGACACTTTCCGCAATAGGCGGCATCATAGGACCCATGCTCAAGGAGAAACGCTATCCCCGGGGCCTAGTGGCAGCAATGATGGCCAGCGCCGGCGTCATCGGCATACTTATTCCACCCAGCGGTATTATGATACTCTACGGCTGGTCCAGCTCTACCTCGGTCCTGGCCTGCTTCCTGGCCGGTGCTGTGCCCGGGATCATCCTGGCTATACTGTTGTCCCTGTGCACTCTCTTCATGCTGCGCAACAACACCGAGATAGAGACTCTCTCCGCCGAAGAACTGAAGGCTGCATGGGCGGAGGAGAAGCGTCTCCGCAAGGCTAACCACGAACACGGCCCCTTCTGGGCGCTGCTTATGCCCTTCATTATCCTGGGTTGTATTTACGGGGGTGTTACCACCACTACTGAGGCGGCAGCCATAGCCACGGCCTATGCCATCCCGGTGGGCTTCTTTATTTACAAAAAGCTCACATGGAATGCAATGAAGGACAGCTTTATAGACGCCGCAAAATCCACCGGCACGATAATGCTGCTGACGCTCACCGTGCAGATGCTCAGCCGCATGTTTATAGATGTGAACCTGCCCAAGATGATTCTCAACGCCTTCTATTCCGTTACTGAGAACCGCTGGGGTATACTGGTGATGATAAACCTGTTTATGATAGTTCTTGGCATGCTCATGGACGACACCAGCGGCACCCTCTTGGCCACCCCCATCCTGGTGCCCATCATAAAGGAACTGGGCTTCAGCCCTGTACACTTTGCGGCCATCCTGGCAGTGAACCTGGGCATGGGCAATATCACGCCCCCTGTTGCGCCTCTGCTCTACTTCTCATCCCGCATCATAGGCGCCCCCCTGCAGGAGATGCTCAAGCCTACCCTGATATACTTCCTCTTTGCCTGGCTGCCCACGCTGATACTGGTGACCTTTGTGCCCGCCATATCCACCTGGCTGCCTCAGCTTTGCGGCTACGCCGTCTGAGCTTGAACCGTAAGAAAGACAGCCCATATGTCGGCCTTGCTCCGACGGGCTGTCTTTTGCTCACCTATTTTGTAATAAACCTGAAAAGGAGAACCACATGTCAGTAGAGATCAAATCTTTTGGCTCCACTCTGTCCGGCAGAGAGGTGCGGCAGTTCATAATAAGTGCGGGGGATAATATTAAAGTATCTCTCATAGAGATCGGAGCCAGTATTCAGAGCCTGTGGGTCCGGGACCGGCAGGGGCAATTTAGAGATCTGGTTCTGGGATATGACACGGCGGCGGAATATGAGGACAACCCAACCTTTTTCGGTGCCGCTCTGGGCCGGCTCATAAGCCGCATGCCGGACTGCACACTGCACTTTGAAGGCCGGGACTACCCACTGGACAACGTAGACGGAATGCACATGCACGGCGGCATTAAAGGCTTCAGCCGCGTAAAATGGGACGGCACGGTTACCGGGGACAATCAGGTCCGCTTTACCTACATTAGTCCCGACGGTGAGGAAGGCTATCCCGGCTGGGTGACGGCCAGAATAACCTATACACTGGACAGCGGAGGTCTGACAATAGACTACCATATGTCTGCCGACCGGCGTACGGTAATTAATCCCTCCAACCACAGCTACTTTAATCTCAACGGCCATGACAGCGGCAGTATACGTTCCCATGTTATAAGCTGCCCCGTTACCGGCTCCTTCAACCAGCTCACCGAAGAGCGAGGCCCACTGATGGAGGGTACAGATTTAAACAGCCCCCAAATCCTGGGGGAGCTATTCGACAGGCACTATCCCTCTCTGGAAGAGATGGGCGGAGGAATAGATCACAAGTTCATTCTGGCCGAGCCCTCGGAAAAACTCAAGGCCGCGGGCACTCTGTACTCTCCCGATTCCGGCATAGAGCTGCAATGCACAACCACCATGCCGTGCGTAATGATATATACCGGCAACATGGTGGACAGAGTGCCAGGCAAGGGTGGATGCGTATACAATAAGCACGCAGGAGCCTGCTTTGAAACAATGCTTTTCAGCTCACTGCGCGATATGTATGGCTCTGTAGCCATTATCGAACCGGGAAAGGATCACAAAAGCCGCACAAGGTTTGCATTTACCCTCAGATGAGGGGAGGCCGGGCAATGCTGGAAGATTTAAAGCGCCAGGTACTTAAAGCAAATCTCATGCTTCCAAAGTATGGCCTTGTAACTTTGACCTGGGGTAATGCCTCAGGTATAGACAGAGATATGGGACTTATAGTGATAAAGCCCTCAGGTCTGCCCTACGAGGACATGGCAGCCGAGGACATGGCTGTTGTGAATATGGCCGGAATCCAGGTGGAAGGGAAATGGAGACCATCCAGCGACCTGCTCACACATATAGAACTCTACAAAGCTTTCCCTGACATAGGGGGTATCGTGCATACTCATTCCCGCTGGGCAACCTCTTTTGCCCAGGCCGGGCTGGGAATAAAGGCCATGGGAAGTACCCATAGTGACTACTTTTATGGTGAGATACCCTGTACACGGCCTATGACCGACAAGGAGATCCGGGGCGAATACGAACGGGAGACGGGAAAAGTAATAGCGGAGACCTTTAAAGATAAGGACCCGGCTGCCATTCCCGCTGTGCTGGTGAACAGTCACGGACCTTTTACCTGGGGGGCTACGCCCTATGAGGCTCTTTACCATGGGATTGTGCTGGAGGAAGTGGCCTTCATGAACTACCACAGCCTGGGACTGTGTCCGGACAGGGGACCTGTGCAGCAGAGTCTGCTGGACCGGCACTATTTCAGAAAGCACGGCCGGAACGCATACTATGGCCAGAACACACCCGAAAAGGGAAAAGACAACTGAAAAAACGAATGGCCAAATAGCTTCAGAGCTTAAATCAATTAAAGAATGTAAGACAGGCAATACCCTGCCGGAAAATGACGGCAGGGTATTGCCTGCTTTATGTATTGGACTGAGATTGCTGCCGCAATCATCTCCGGAAGAACTTTCAATTAAAAGCCGTAGTACTTCCCGGGTATTATCACATTGAATATATCGGATATGCCGTAAATTGCCAGAAGTACCCCAAACACTCTTATGGCTGACGCCGCAGCGCCGAAGGGATGGGCAACAAGGAGAAGGCCCAGCGTAAGAAGGACTGCCGTCGACAGTATGCCAGTCAAACGCATCCACGCTCCCCAGGACCACTGCCGGACTATCAGAGGTATCCTTATAAGACCGAGGACGATAAGCAGGACCCCGATTGCAAAGAAAAAGACGGACAGCAGCAGCTCCGGCTTAAGGAAGCACAGCAGGCCAAGGAATAAAAAGACAGCGGCAAAGAGAAGTTCCCTGCCTGCACCGTCGTCAAACTTTCTCATCCTGAACCAGTAGACCACCCTGGACAGAGCGAAAAACAGCGCTGCAGCTCCAAGTATCTTGGCAAATATGACCCCGGCAAGAGCGGGATATATTGCCAGCAGCAGTCCAAAAGCTGCTGCGCATACCGCGGTCCAAACTGGGGGAAGAGCGGTTTCAAAATAATGCTTCATATTGTTTTTCTCCTAATTCGATTTATGCAGTACCGGCGAGCGGCCGGAGGCGTGGACAAATGGCTCCGGCAGTGTAAAGACCCGTATTTGGAGCCGCTATATCCCGCCGTAGGCGAAGGTGTCCCAGCTGCGGTGCATGTATGTGTCCAGAGCTATGGGCACGCCGATAAAAGCCGGGTCCCTGCCGTCTGCAAGGAATTCCTCCAGAAACTCCCGGCGGCCGGTGGTGTGGACTACAGGTATGCCGGACATGAGGGAGGTCTCTTTCAAGACCTCATAACCCTGGCGCAGGTCCTGGGCGCTGGCGTAATTCAAAAGGTTGGAGTTATTTATAAAACCGGTGACCTTCTGCCGGGCAAAGCCCTCCATCTCGGCCTTCAGCTTCATTATCTTTTCCGGGCTCTCGGACATGGGGCGAAATACGTTCACGATGTCGTATACCTCCACCTGTCCCTTAGGTACGGCGGCAAAGTCCTGATGGTACCGGGCCAGGGACAGAGCCCCGGCAGGGTCCCCGCCCACATCGAAAATGACCAGGTCCCAGTCCTGAGCAAAGGCGGAGGCCACGGCGGCGGACATGCTGCTCTGGGTGACCCCTTGACCCACAAAGGTGGGGGAGACTATGTCCACCTTCTTTTCCTCCAGCAGCTTCACATGGTCGGACATGCGGAAGTAATCGTTTATCTTGTCCAGGTCTATGATCTGAGTGCGCTTGCCCTGGGAGGCGGCCATGACCGCCATGTTCAGGGCTATCTCCGTCTTTCCTGAACCGTAGTTGCCGATGAGTATGACAATTTTTTTCATTTCTCCACCCCGCCTCTCAGTATTTGAGAAAATTATAATACTTCCGCCGTCTTTAGTAAAGTAATTATATGTTAAAGGGCCGGCGCCCCGGGATGGAAAACAGCTTGATTTTTTTGCCCAAAGCAGTTGACAATTGGATATTGATATGATATCATTTTGATATCAGCAAAGGAGGTAAAAGAGAATGGAAGAGAAACTGCTGAGCAATAAGAAAAACGGCATGGCCATGCTGCTGTTGCTGCTGGTGGTGTACATTGCGGCCATAGTAATGGCAGTATTCGGGGGTATAAGCATGAGCGCCGGGAGCAAAGTCGGCATACTCCTGTTCGTTGTGGGCCTCATCTGGGTCTGCCTGGGCTGGATAAGTTTTCTGGGCCTGAAGGTCCTGAAGCCCCAGGAGGCCCTGGTGCTGACCCTCTTCGGCAAGTATGTGGGCACGCTGAAGGGTGAGGGCTTTTACTATGTCAATCCCTTCTGCACCGGCGTGAACCCTGCCGCTCACACCAAGCTGGGCCAGAGCGGTGACGTGGACAACGGCAGCAAGGGCGGCATCCCCGGCTTCACCATGAGCGCCAACGGCGCTCAGGTAAACGTGGCGGCCATGGAAATGGGCAAGAAGATATCCCTTAAGGTGATGACTCTCTCCAACACCAAGCAGAAGATAAACGACCGTCTGGGCAATCCTGTGGAGATAGGCATGGCCGTGATGTGGCGGGTAGTGGATACCGCCAAGGCGGTGTTTACCGTGGACAACTACAAGGAGTATCTCTCTCTTCAGTGCGACAGCGCCGTGCGGGATATAGTGAAGATATATCCCTACGACGTGGCCCCGGGCATAGACACCACCGGAGACGGCCAGGCGGACGAGGGCAGCCTGAGAGGCTCCAGCGAAACCGTGGCCCAGCGCATCAAAGACGAACTCCAGGCCAAGGTGGCAAATGCCGGCATAGAGGTGCTGGAGGCCCGGATAACCTATCTGGCCTACGCCCCGGAGATAGCCGCAGTGATGCTCCAGCGTCAGCAGGCCAGCGCCATAGTGGACGCCAGGAAGATGATAGTGGACGGCGCCGTAGGTATGGTGGAGATGGCTCTGGCCCGCCTGAAGGAGGGCGGCATGGTAGAGCTGGACGAAGAGCGCAAGGCCGCCATGGTATCCAATCTTCTGGTGGTGCTCTGCGGCAACAAGGATGCCCAGCCGGTGGTCAACTCCGGCAGCCTGTATTGAGCCATGGCTGAGGGCGGGAAGAAGCAGGTGCCGCTGCGCCTGTCGGCAAAGCTATATGAGGCCATAGCGGCCTGGGCCGAGGACGACTTCCGCTCCATCAACGGACAGATAGAGTATCTGCTTACCGAGTGTGTCAAGCAGCGGAAGAAAAACGGAAAGTATGTATCCGACACCATAGACGAACCCCTGGACCTGGACATCTGAGGGGGAAGCGGGCCACAGTCCCGGAGGAGCAGCTGCTCTCCTCCGGGACTGGATAATTATGTATAAAAGGCAGAAAAAATTTTTTGAAAACCTATTGACAAAAAGCGATGCTTTTGGTATTATAACTGAGCCGTGGCCGAGTGGTTCAGTCGGTTAGAACGCCGGCCTGTCACGCCGGAGGTCGAGGGTTCAAGTCCCTTCTCGGTCGCCACATATATGCCCCGAAATTCGGGGCATATACTTTGCTGCTGTAGCTCAGTAGGTAGAGCGCATCCTTGGTAAGGATGAGGTCGCCAGTTCGAATCTGGCCAGCAGCTCCAAAAAGCGTCTGGCTCCTTATGGAGCCGGACGCTTTTTCAGTTTGTTGTGGGAAAATTTGAACTGGCGACCTCACAGGCGAAGCCTGTTTTAATAAAAACCGGAGGCCGCCGCAGGCGGTCACCGCCAGTTCGAATCTGGCCAGCAGCTCCACGTCGGAGCAAAGTCCGCTTTGCTCCGGCGTTTTCTATTTCACGGGGAATAGAAAACACCATCCGCTCCGCTCCCTTGCTCCTCCTTTCAAACCCGAACCCGCTGCGCTGGGCTTCGGGTTTGTTTTTTGGAAAAACGAAAGGGGAGCCGGACGCTTTTTCAGTTTGCCGTGGGAAAATTTGAACTGGCGAGCTCACAGGCAAAGCCTGTTTTAATAAAAACCGGAGGCCACCGCAGGCGGTCACCGCCAATTCGAATCTGGCCAGCAGCTCCACGTCGGAGCAAGCTACATATCGCTTGCTCCGATTTTTTATGCCTATGGCAAAAAAATCAGAGTGCGCTCATCCCGCACGTCGCTGCGGACACCATATCCTTCGCAGCGACGCTTTCTCTTACAGAGCAAGCGTCACTTCTCATTCATTCTGTCGCAGCTCCTTTCAAGCCCTGAACCCGGCACAAGCGTGGTTCCGGGCTTGTGATTTGGGAGAGCGGAAAAGTCCGCTCCGCTCTCTTGCTCCTCCTTTCAAACCCGAACCCGCTTTGCTGGGCTTCGGGTTCGTTTTTTGGAGAAACGAAAGGGGAGCCGGACGCTTTTTCAAGTTACAGGATAGTATTCCAAACTGGCGACCTCCCTCGCCCCGGGGAACATGGCCCCGTCCAGAAGAAAACTGAAGGTCTCCAAGATGCAGAGCGTGAGGCAAAATATACACGTAAGGTAGAATAGTTGTCTGCTGAAAAGCGGTTTGGAGGACTCTGCACTTGCCCGGCAGGATGACAGGAAAGATGAAAAAAGCAGGGAGAAAGGAAAACCTGGAAAAGATTGGGCATAACTGCCGCCATTGGTTTATAGTATTTTTTTACCCAAGCTGTCAACGAGGAAAGCAGGCGGAGGTCAACAGACGAAGTGCATAGAGGAAAGTTTTTGACAGAAAATTTATTAAAAGCTATCATTAAAAAGATTGAAAAAAGAGAAAAGGGAGTAGTATTTTTGAGCAAAAGTAAAAAGATTGCAGTGAGGCTGCTGCTCTATCTGGCCGGGCTGGCGGTGCTGGCTCTGGGACTGACGCTGAACACCAAGGTGACTTTGGGGGTATCTCCCCTCATCTCCGTGGCCTACAGCGCCTCCCGCATATGGGAGCTGGATCTGGGCAACACCATTTTTCTGTGGTACGGGGTGTTCGTTCTGGCGGAGATGCTGATACATCTGAAAATGGGAGGGCCTCAGATGAAAAAGAGGCTGCTGAACGACCTTTTGCAGCTGCCTCTCAGCCTGGTGTTCACCCGTTTCATGAATCTGTATACCCTGTGGATACCGGAGTTTGAGATCGAATGTGCGGGAAGCTTTGCCGGCAGTCTGGCGGGCAGGGTGATAATACTGCTGATAGCCATAGCCGTCACCGGCATAGGGGCGGCTTTGTCCCTGGATATGCGCATCATACCCAATCCTGGGGACGGGGTGGTCCAGAGCCTGGCGGACTTGACCGGCTGGAAGCTGGGCAGCAGCAAGAATGTCTTTGATCTCAGCTGCGTTGTTATTACGCTGCTGCTGTCGCTGCTGGCCTCGGGCAGCATAGTGGGTGTGGGCTTGGGTACTCTGCTGGCCATGCTGGGTACCGGGCGGACTGTGGCCCTGTTCAACAATCTGGCGGAGCGACGGCTGGTCTCCGGGCTGGAGATCAGAGCCTGAGGGAAAGAGCCTGTATCAAATGGAGCCGGGATACGGTGAACCCCTGCTCCGCCACGCCGCAGCCATCACTGCGGGATAAGATAAAAGTATTACAAGAGGACCCCGGCCGTTAATGAACCGCGCCAGATTGTGCGGACAGCACAAAAAAGCCCCTGGTGCAGGAATATTGAGTTTTAGGAGGAGAGGCGTC
>CALWYF010000014.1 GCA_944385705.1 uncultured Oscillospiraceae bacterium
GGTCTCCGATGAACTGATAGGCCTGGAATGGGCCAGGATACCCCATTTCTTCTATAATTATTATGTGTTCCAGTACGCCACCGGTTTTGCCGCCGCTGCGGCCATTGCCCAGCGTATACTCAGCGAAGGCGAGCCGGCAGTGAAGGACTACAAGAAGTTCCTCTCCTCCGGCGGCAGCGCCGACCCCATAAGCCTGCTGAAGATAGCAGGGGTGGATATGGCAAGCCCGGAACCGGTGAATGAGTCCTTAAGACTTTTTAATGAGCTGGTCGGGGAACTGGAAGAGCTGATATAACGTCAGAATAAAGGCAGGTATTAAACAAAACAGAAGAAAAAAGAATAACAGGAGGATAAGGATATGCCTAATGTAAGCGGTCTGCTCCCTGTGGGCGTCGTGGTGATAACAGCCATTGTGGCACTGTTCGTTCTGGCGGTGGTGCTGCTGTTCTATGTCAGCGCCCGCTACCGGTTCCTAAGCGCCGCCGTCTCCGGTTCCGGGGACAAGAACGGAGGCTTTCTCCGCTATATAAAGGAGGATTTTGCCCAGGCCTATAAGAAATATGGCCAGGAGGTCAACACCCCGGCTCTGGTCTCCAACGCCGTCAGCGTGAAGCTGCCGGGCCTGCTGCTTATAGAGCGCTTTATTAACAACGCCGTATCCCTCTTTGTGACTCTGGGCCTCTTCGGCACCTTTTTGGGCTTGAGTTTATCCGTTTCCTCCCTTACAGAGCTTATTGGTTACAGCAACACCGACCAGTGGCTCAGCGTTCTGGACAGCGTCGGCACAGGGCTCATGTCCGCCTTGTCGGGCATGGGCGTGGCCTTCTATACCTCTCTGGCCGGCGTGGCCTGCTCCATAATATTGACTTTGCTGCGCTCGGTGTTCAGTCCCCAGGCCCAGCGGGAGAAGCTGGAGACCCAGGTGGAGCTGTGGCTGGACCACGACCTGGCTCCCACCCTGCCCACGGAGCGGGCCAAGGATGACGTGCAGCTGGTGCACCAGATGATACGTGCCCTGGACTCTGCCGCCGCCAACATGGACAGGACCCTGAAACAGTCCACCGATGAGATGAAGCTGACCCTCTCCGCCGCAAAGGAGCCTCTGGCGGAATTCAGCCGTACCGTGGAGGGCTTTAACGAGGGCGTGCGGGACTTCTCGGAATTCGACTACAACCTCCGGGGCACCGTGGAGAGGCTGGATGTGTGCATCCGGGATTTGGTGGGAGTGCTCCGCTCTGCATCCCGGGGCATTGAAAGGAGCGGCCGTCAATGAGAAGAACAGGCAGCTACAGGCACCCGGAATCCGGCGGTGAGCAGGGCTTCTGGCCCTCCTATGCTGATATGATGAGCGCCGTTGCCCTGATCCTGTTTTTCCTGATGCTGCTTTCCTACATACAGAATCTGGTGACGGGCAACGATCTCCAGAATACCCAGGAGGTGCTGGAGAATACCCGGCTCCAGGTGCAGCTTACCCAGGAGCAGCTGGAGAGCCTCACCGACGAG
The DNA here is from genome assembly GCA_944385705.1 of uncultured Oscillospiraceae bacterium. Classification (GTDB taxonomy): domain Bacteria; phylum Bacillota; class Clostridia; order Oscillospirales; family Oscillospiraceae; genus Limivicinus. The sequence continues at coordinate 1,504 of CALWYF010000014.1, forward strand.
CTGAATCTTAAACAGGATCAGATAGAGGACTACTCCCTCCAGATAGTCCAGCAGACGGAAAAGCTGGAGCAGCAGCAACAGCTCATAGGCCGGCAGGAGGCCTACCTCCTGGCGGCAAACGACGAGATCACAGACATGCGAAACCAGATGCAGACCATAGCCGTTCTGCGCCTGTCCATTCTGGAGCAGATAAGGGAAAGCATTGTTGAAGTGATGGGGGACGCCTCCAAGGTGAGCATCGGGGACAACGGCAACATCATCCTCTCCGACAGCGTGCTCTTCGATCTGGGTTCGGCGGATATCAAGCCGGACAGCGTTGGAGTGCTGGACGAGCTGGTGGAGGTGTTCTATAAATTCCTCAGCGATGAGGAAAACGCCAAATATGTGGACAGCATAGTCATCTCCGGCCACACTGATATAACCGGTACCGCCCAGACCAACCGGGACCTGTCCACCGACAGGGCAAATTCAGTTATCAGTTACCTGCTCACCGGGAAAAACGGCATACTGAACAGCTATGCCCAGTATTTCTGCGCCGCCGGCTACGGGGCCACCAGACCTGTGGCCTCCAACGACACCGAGGAGGGCAAGGCCGCCAACCGGCGTATAGAGATATCCATGATTCTGAAGGACGACACGGTGCTGGATATCGTGGAGGACTATCTTGCCATAGAGCCGCCGGACACGGAGTTGGCTCCTCTGGCAAGCCCTTCACCCTCTCCCGCAGCCTAAAAGGAGGCAGAGACAAAAATGTATGAATTATATCAGGCTCTGGGAAACAGCTATTACATCCAAAGCCCGGCCAAAATAGGTCTGGTGTGCCTGGATGAGAAACAGGTCTGTCTCATTGACAGCGGCAACGACAAGGACGCGGGCCGCCGGGTGCGCAAGCTCCTGGACGAGAAGGGCTGGAAGCTCACCGCCATATACAACACCCACGCCAATGCCGACCACAACGGGGGCAACCGCTACCTCCAGCAGCAGACCGGATGTAAAATCTACGCCCCGGGAATAGACTGCGTGGTGAACCGCCACCCTATCCTGGAGCCCGCCTTCCTCTACGGGGCCTTTCCCCCCAAGGAGCTGAGACACAAGTTCCTCCTGGCCCAGGAGAGCGACACGGAATATCTCACAGCGGACAAGCTGCCGGAGGGCATGAAGGCTATAGAGCTGCCCGGCCATTTCTTCAACATGGTGGGCTACCGCACGGCGGACGATGTGGTATATCTGGCTGACTGTCTGTCCAGCCGGGAGACCCTGGAGAAATACCAGGTGGCCTTCATCTACGATGTGGCCGCCTATCTGGACACCCTGGAAAAGGTGAAGACCATGGAGGCTAAGCTCTTCATCCCTTCCCACGCCGAGGCTACGGATAACATCGCTCCTCTGGCCCAGTACAATATTGAAAAGGTCAATGAGATAGCCGGAAGGATGCTGGAAATGTGCCGTGAGCCCTTGATGTTCGAGGAACTGCTGCAAAGGCTTTTCAAGGCATATGACCTGACTTTGAACTTTGAGCAGTATGCTCTGGTGGGCAGCACTGTGCGCTCCTTCCTCACCTGGCTGAAGGAGAGCGGGAAAGTGGAAGCCCTCTTTGAGGACAGCCGCCTGCTGTGGCGGAGCATATAAAAGGAAGAAAAAACCGAAAAAAGGGGGCCATGGGGCCCCCTTTTTTGCGTCGCTCTATTGAAATTTTGTCATTTATCTGTATAATGGCAGTGTTAAAAAAATGATGAGGTGAAAAGGATGAAAGCGATAGTCAGCGTTTTTGCCAAAGACTCCAAGGGTATCACCGCCTATGTGACCACCCTGCTGGCGGAAAATGAAATAAACATACTGGATATAAGCCAGACCCTTATGCAGGAATATTTTGCAATGATCATGCTGGTGGATCTGGCGGACTGCAAGCTGCCCTTTGACGCTCTGTCTCAGCAGCTGAAGGACAAGGGCATGGAGCGGGGCCTGGATATCCACGTTCAGCGGCAGGATATCTTTGAAGCTATGCATAGGATCTGAGGTATACCATGAGCTATCTGATAAACAGCAGCGAGATACTGCAAACCATAGAAATGATAGACCAGCAGCACCTGGACGTGCGTACCGTCACCATGGGGATAAACCTCCTGGACTGCGCCGACCGGGATATGGATGTGTGCTGCCGGCGGGTATACGACAAGATATGCACTCTGGCGGACAAGCTGGTGGAAACCGGCTGCGCCATCGAGCGGGAGTTCGGCATACCCATAGTCAATAAGCGCATTTCCGTCAGCCCCATCTCCCTGGTGGCTGCCGCCTGTGAGCAGGATGACTACGTGCCTCTGGCCAAAACTTTGGACAAGGCCGCCAAGGCCGTTGGGGTGAACTTCATCGGCGGCTTCTCCGCCCTGGCCCACAAGGGCTTTACCAAGAGCGACCTGCGGCTGATAAACTCCATCCCCCGGGCTCTGACGGAGACGGAGCTGGTGTGTTCCAGCGTCAATGTGGCCTCCACCCGGGCGGGCATAAATATGGACGCCGTGGCCCTCATGGGCCGGATAGTGCGCCAGACTGCGGACATTGACCCCATGGGCTGCGCAAAGCTGGTGGTCTTTGCCAACGCCGTGGAGGACAACCCCTTCATGGCCGGCGCCTTCCATGGTGTGGGTGAGCCTGAGTGCGTCATCAACGTGGGCGTCTCCGGCCCCGGCGTGGTGGCCCACGCTCTGAAGGCCTGCAAGGGAGAGCCTTTTGACGTGGTGGCGGAGACGGTGAAGAAGACCGCCTTCAAGATAACCCGTATGGGCCAGCTGGTGGCTCAGGAGGCCTCCCGCCGCCTGGGCGTGCCCTTCGGCGTGGTGGACCTGTCCCTGGCGCCCACTCCGGCGGTGGGGGACAGCGTTGCGGAAATTCTGGAGATAATGGGCCTGGAGAAGTGCGGCGGCCACGGTACCACCGCCGCTCTGGCTCTTCTAAACGACGCAGTGAAAAAAGGCGGCGTCATGGCTTCCAGCCATGTGGGCGGCTTGTCCGGCGCTTTTATCCCGGTGTCCGAGGATGCGGGCATGATCTCCGCCGTGGAGTGCGGCGCTCTCAGCATAGACAAGCTGGAGGCCATGACCTGCGTTTGCTCCGTGGGCCTGGACATGATAGCCGTGCCGGGAGATACCGCTGAGGAGGTGATATCCGCCATCATTGCCGACGAGGCGGCCATAGGCATGGTGAACAACAAGACCACAGCCGTGCGCCTCATTCCCGCCAAGGGCAAGACCGTGGGGGACAGGATAGACTTCGGCGGACTGCTGGGCTCTGCTCCGGTGATGCCTCTCCGCTCCGGTTCCCCGGCGGAGTTCGTTGCCAGAGGCGGACGTATCCCCGCACCTCTCCATAGTCTGAAGAACTGAGAAGCTATTGAGAAGCTATATTGAATATAATAAAGCAAAAGCACAGGGTAAAACCCCTGTGCTTTTATTATGTTTATAAACTTTCTCAGCCGCCCAGGTAGGCTTTCTTCACCTGGTCGCTGGCGGCCAGCTCTGCGCCGGTGCCGCTGAGAGTTATCTTGCCCGTCTCCATGACGTAGGCTCTGTCCGCAACGGACAAGGCCATCTGGGCGTTCTGCTCCACCAGAAGTATGGTGGTGCCGTCCTTGTGGAGCTGCCTGATAATTTCAAATATCTGCTCTACCAGGATGGGGGCAAGACCCATGGAGGGCTCATCCAGCATCAGCAGCTTGGGATGGCTCATCAGGGCCCGGCCCATAGCCAGCATCTGCTGCTCGCCGCCGGAGAGAGTTCCGGCGATCTGCCGCCGCCTCTCCTTCAGCCGGGGAAACTGCTGGAATACACGCTCCAGGTCCGTGTCTATCCCGGCCCCGGGCTGAGTATAGGCCCCCATTTCCAGGTTCTCCTGGACGCTCATCTGCAGGAAGATGCGCCGTCCTTCCGGCACCTGGGCCAGGCCTTTCTCCACAATCTTGTGGCTGGGGGTATTGCTGATGTTCTCGCCGCAGAATTCAATGCTGCCGGTGCGGGAGCGCAGCAGACCGGAAATGGTTTGCAGGGTGGTGGACTTACCTGCGCCGTTGGCACCGATCAGGGTCACTACCTCCCCCTGATTCACATGGAAGGAGATGCCCTTTATAGCGTGGATGGCTCCGTAATATACGTTGATGTTGTCTACTTTCAGAATTTCTTCCACGGCTCAGGCCTCCTTCTTTTTACCCAGATAGGCCTCTATGACCACCGGGTTGGACTGTATCTCATCGGGGGTGCCCTTGGCGATGACCTTGCCGAAGTTGAGAACGCAGATGCCCTCGCAGATGCCCATGACCAGGTTCATATCGTGCTCGATGAGCATGATGGCTATCTGGAAGGTGTCTCTTATCTTGATGATGTTCTCCATAAGCTCGGCGGTCTCTGAGGGGTTCATGCCGGCGGCGGGCTCATCCAGCAGCAGCAGACTGGGATTTGTGCCCAGTGCCCGGACTATTTCCAGACGGCGCTGAGCTCCGTAGGGCAGGGAACCGGCCTTGGCCTCGGCCATGCCGTCCATGTCAAAGATGCTCAGCAGCTCCAGGGCCCGCTCGTGGGCAATGCGCTCCTGCTTCCAGTAGGAGGGCAGACGGAGAATACCCTCGGCCATGCCGTACTTTATCTGGTTGTGCATGCCCAGCTTTACATTGTCTTCCACAGAGAGATTATTGAAAAGCCGGATATTCTGGAAGGTACGGGCCACGCCCAGTTTGTTAACCTGAACAGTGCTCATACCCTTGGTGTCATAGCCGTCCACCATAATGGTGCCTCGGGTGGGCTGATAGACCTTGGTGAGCAGGTTAAAGACAGTGGTCTTGCCTGCGCCGTTGGGGCCGATAAGTCCGGCAATCTCCGTGCGGCCGATGGTCAGGTTGAAGTCGTCCACAGCGGTGAGGCCGCCGAAATCTATACCCAGATGCTTTGCCTCCAGAACCGGGGTCTTGCCCAGGTCACGCTGAGGAATAAAGGAGTCGGAGGGCATGGGTACCAGAGGACTGTCGTTTTTGGATTTGATTCTAGCCATTTACTTTCTCTCCTCTCCTTACGGGAATGAGCTTTGCAAAAAGGGTCTTCATCTGAGGGTTGTTGGTGGCCAGCATTACCAGGATAAGGACGATAGCGTAGATAAGCATGCGGTAATCGTCAAAGCCTCGCAGGGCTTCCGGCAGGATGGTAAGCACCGTGGCGGCGATGATGGAGCCCCAGATATTGCCCAGGCCTCCAAGTACCACGAACACCAGTACCAGAATGGAGGTGTTGAAGTCAAATTTGGTTGCAACCAGGTTGGAGAAGTTCAGACCGTAGAGAGCCCCGGCGGCCCCGGCCAGGGCGGCGGAAGTGACGAAGGCCATGAGCTTATACTTGGTTACGTTGATGCCCACACTTTCGGCGGCGATGCGGTTATCCCGCAGAGCCATGATGGCCCGGCCGGAGCGGCTGCGCACAAGATTCAAAATAACCACCAGGCTTATCATGATGAGAATGAAGCCCGCAGTGAAGCTGGCGATGGTCTGGGTACCCGTGGCCCCTTGAGCGCCCTTTATAAGCACCCGACCCGCCTCGCTAAGGCCCAGGTCATTAACGCTCTTGGTGCCGGTGGCATTGAAGACAATATGCAGCCCAGTCTCATCCACGCCGATGATGAGGCAGTTGATAAGTTCCTTGATAATCTCGCCGAAGGCCAGGGTGACTATTGCCAGATAGTCGCCTCTCAGACGCAGCACGGGGATACCCACCAGGGTTCCGGCTATGGCGGCAAATATGGCGCCCACCACCAGGGCGATAGCCAGACGCAGCGGCTCGGAGGGGATGACGGTCTGAAGGCTCATGGCCGCCACAACTCCGGAAAAGGCGCCTACGCTCATGAAACCCGCGTGGCCCAGGCTCAGCTCGCCCAGGATGCCAACGGTGAGGTTCAGGGACACGGCCATGACTATGTAGCAGCAGATGGGGATGAGCTGGCCGGTGAGGGAGCGGGTAAGCATGCCCTGGTTTTTAAGGGTGTTCATTATAATAAAGGCCAGCACCACGCCGATATAGGTGGCAAAGTCAATGACAGTGGTCTTTTTAAGTTTTCTGCTTTTTAGTTTCATTTCTCCACCTCAGACTTTCTCAGGCACATATTTGCCCAGCAGACCTGCGGGACGTACCAGCAAGGTGATGATAAGTACGGCAAAGACTATGGAGTTTGCCAGCTGGGTGGAAATGTAGGCCTTGGCCAAGGACTCGATTATACCCAGCAGCACCCCACCCAGAAGAGCTCCGGGGATGGAGCCGATGCCGCCGAAGACTGCGGCGGTAAAGGCCTTGATGCCGGGCATGGAACCGGTGGTGGGCATAAGGGAGGTGTAGGAGGAACACAGCAGCACACCGGCAATGGCGGCCAGTGCGGAGCCTATGGCAAAGGTCATGGATATGGTGCGGTTGACATTGATGCCCATAAGCTGGGCGGCGGATTTATCCTCGGAGCATGCCCGCATGGCCTTGCCCATCCGGGTCTTGCCGGTGAAAAGAGTCAGGGCGATCATAATGACTATGCACATGAAAACAGTGAGCATGGACACATAGGAAATGCTCAGCTGCCCCTCAAAGAGCTTCACGGAACCGGCGATGATGGGGGTATAGGCTTTGGGGCTGGCGCCCCAGAGGAGCAGGGCGGCGTTTTGCAGGAAATAGCTGACGCCGATGGCGGTGATAAGTACTGCAAGGGAGGGAGCTGCACGCAGGGGCTTGTAGGCCAGACCTTCTATAACCACGCCCAGCACGGTGCAGACAACCATGGCCAGGATGACGGCCAGCCACCAGGGCAGACCCAGAGAGGTCATGGACAGCAGGGAGATGTAGCCGCCTACCATAATGACGTCGCCATGGGCAAAGTTCAGCATTTTGGCAATGCCGTAGACCATGGTATAACCCAGGGCAATAATGGCATAGACGCTGCCCAGACTGATGCCGCTGATTAGATATGAAAGAAATTCCATAGGGACTTACCTCATTTTCATCTTTATAACTGAATGTCCTCGGTGGAAAACAGCGATTGCAGGGCTTTTGCCCCAGGCCGGGGGCCTGACGGCGCAGCTTGTCAAAAGAGCTCGGAAGCTCTTTTGACAAGCTGCGCCGTACTGCCGGGAAACCGGCAGTACGGCAAAAGGAAAATTGTAATGAAGACTTGATTATTGAGCCTTATTACTGAGCGGAGACGTAGACGCCATTCTCGATGACCACGGCAACGGGCATCTTGCTCACTTCGCCGGCGGTGGACCAAGTCATGTCGGTACCGGTGAGGCCGCTGAAGCTCATGGAGGTGAACTGCTCAACCATAGCGTTGCAGATCTCCTCGGCGCTCATGTCGGGAGTGCAGCCGGCGTTCTCCATGGCCTGCTTGATAGCGTAGACACAGTCATAGCCGTCGGCAGCGAACTGGTTGGGGGTCTCGCCGAAGCGCTCGTTGTACTCGGCAACGAAGGTTTTGGTCAGCTCATCCTGAGCATCGGCAGAGAAGGGGGTCAGAACCATGACGCCCTCGGCCAGGGAAGTATCAAAGCCTTCCAGAGTCAGGATGCCGTCCATGCCGTCCACACCGAAGAAGGTGGGAGTATAGCCCATGGCGTTGGCCTGAGCCAGGATGACGGAGGCGGGCTGGTAGTAGATGGGCAGGAACACAACGTCTGCACCGGCGGCCTGGGCGGCGGTCAGCTGTACGGAGAAGTCGGTGGCAGTGTCCTCAGTGAAGGTGCCTTCATAAACAACTTCCAGGTTCTGGTTTGCGGCTTCGGCAACGAAGGTGTCACGGATGCCCTGGGAATAGGCATCGTCGTTGCGGTAGATGACGGCTACCTTGGAATCAGCCATGTTGGCTCCCATGTAGACGGCAGCGCCGCTGCCCTGGTTGGGGTCGGTGAAGCAGAGCTGGAACATGTTGTCCTTACCGGCGGTGACGTCGGGGGAGGAGGCGGAGGGAGTCAGAGCGAAGACCCGCTCCTCATAAACCTTAGCGGAAACGGAGATGGCGGAGCCGGTGGTGACAGGGCCTACCAGGACCTGCATGCCCCAGTCCATCAGGTTGTTGTAAGCGTTGACAGCGGTCTCGCCGTCGGCCACGTCGTCCTCAAACTTGTACTCGATGGGGTAGCCGTTGATGCCGCCGGCGGCGTTGATCTCGTCAACGGCGATCTGGGCGCCGTTCATGACGGCCATGCCGTAGATAGCGTTGTCACCGGTGATGGGTCCGATGCCGCCGATGTAGAAGCTGCCGCCCTCGGAGGCGGTATCAGCGGTGGTATCGGTCTCAGCCTCGGTCTCAGCGGGGGCTTCGGTGGGATCGGCAGTCTCGGTGGTGCTGCCGCAGCCGGCCATCAGGCACATTACCATGGCCATGACCATTACGAGAGAGATAACTTTTTTCATTTTGTTCTCCTTCAATCAGATATTTATACAAAAAATCGGCCCCGACCTTTTTGGTCGGAGCCGATTTGAAGTATACAAACAATCAAATCACAGCGCCGTTTGCCAAGCCGGTCGTGCACAGATGCTGCCGCACAGTATTATTACTACGCTAAGCAAGCGTATAATTATAAGGTTCAGGGCAGCAAAAATGGACACTGCAAGAGCAGTGTCCACGGTAAGCAGCAGAGAGGTATTGGCCTTTTCACACTGGGCGCAGGAAGAGGACGCAGAAGCGGACTCATTGGCATTAGCCATTGAGCCACAGGTATTGAAGCGGTTGTTAAAACGTTCAAACATGTCTTGCGTCTCCTTTCCTGAAGTTGCTTGCACTTTAGCACCGGAATTTGAAACTGTCAAGACGGGCAAAGCTTTTTCCCTGTTTTTGCCTATATTTACCGATTGGCATTAAAAAACTTTGTCTAATGCTACAAAAATTTTTGAATTATCCCTTCCAAAAGGGGACGCAGCGCTTTTTTTCAAATCACAGCAAAAAGCAAAATATGGAAGATGAAGGGGCGCAGAATGCTTATGAATAGCAGCTTTAGTCCTTTTGCTTTTCATGAATCCGGCTTATAATATTGGCTGAACTCTGTTGTCTGCCGAGTCTTTCAAAACCGTCACATTTGGGAAAGCACCAGGAAAGAAGCCGGTGCTATAGTCCATATCGTCGAAAGACGAAAATGTCCTATGGAGGAGATAAGATGACTATTCTGGAAACCAGAGATCTGAAGAAGTATTACGGCTCCGGGGAGACCCAGGTAAAGGCCCTGGACGGCGTCGACTTAAAGGTGGAGAGCGGAGAATTTGTGGCTATCGTGGGCACCTCCGGCTCCGGCAAATCCACACTGCTGCACATGCTGGGAGGGCTGGACAGGCCCAGCTCCGGCTCGGTCCTGGTAAACGGCAGGGAGATATTTAACCTGAAGGACGAGGAGCTGACCATCTTCCGCCGCCGGAAGATAGGCTTCGTTTTTCAGGCCTACAACCTGGTGCCGGTGCTCAGCGTATATGAGAACATTGTATTGCCGGTGGAGCTGGACGGGAGAAAGCCGGACAGGGACTATATTCACGAGGTGATAAACACCCTGGGACTGGAGAAGAAGCTGAACAATCTGCCCAATCAGCTATCCGGCGGCCAGCAGCAGAGAGTGGCCATAGCCCGGGCCATGGCGGCAAAGCCCGCCATACTCCTGGCCGACGAGCCCACGGGGAACCTGGACTCCAAGACCAGCCAGGACGTGCTCTCCCTTATGAAAGTCACCGGGCAGAAATTCTCCCAGACCATGGTGATGATAACCCACAACGAGGAGATCGCCCAGACCGCCCACCGCATCGTCCGCATTGAGGACGGGCGTATAGTCCGGCAGTGAGGGGGCGGTGAAATGAAAGTTGCCAACGGAAAATGTATAAGACGTCTTGGCTTCAGGGCCCTGGGAGCCGGCCGAAGCCGGAACATCGTGGCGGTGCTGGCCATCGCCCTGACCGCCCTGCTCTTCACCTCCCTTTTCACCATAGCCCTGTCCATAAACGAAGGCATACAGCAGGCAGGCTTCCGCCAGGCCGGGGGCTATGCCCACGGAGGCTTCAAGTATCTCAGTGAAGATCAGTTCAACGAGCTGAAGGATGCCCCCCTCATAGAGTCCTGGGGTCTGCGCCGCTTTTTGGGCATGCCCGAAGATGTACCCTTCAACAAGGCCCATGTGGAGCTGGGCTATTCCGATGCAAACAATGCCCACTGGATGTACTGCGACCCGGTGGAGGGGCGGCTGCCTCAGGAAGGCACCGACGAGGCGGCCACAGACACCCGTGTTCTGTCGCTGCTGGGAGTGGAGCCCCGGCTGGGGGAGAAGTTCACCATCAGCTTCACTGTGGACGGCAAGGAGACCACCCAGAGCTTTACCCTCTGCGGCTGGTGGGAGTATGACGAGGCTGTTACGGCCAGCCATGTTCTGCTGCCGGAGAGCCGGGTAGACGCCGTGCTGGAGAAGCTGGATGTGACTCCTCCGGGCCGGGACGGTATGACCGGCACCTGGAACATGGACGTGATGCTGAAAAGCGGCTCCCGCTCCATTGCCGACGATCTGGCCCGTATACTTAAAAATCACGGCTACCAGAACGAGAGCCTCAGTGCCGGGAACAACTATATCGCTACCGGTGTGAACTGGGCCTACACCGGGGCAAAGCTGTCGGAAAATCTGGACCCGGTGACGGCGCTGATAGTCCTGCTTGTCCTGGCCGTGATACTCCTCACCGGCTACCTCATCATCTACAACGTGTTCCAGATATCCGTGGCCGGGGATATACGCTTTTATGGGCTGTTGAAAACCATAGGCACCACCCCAAGACAGCTGAAGCGCATCATCCGCATCCAGGCCCTGAGCCTGTCGGCAGCGGGCATACCCCTGGGGCTGCTGCTGGGCTGGGCAGTGGGAAGCCTGCTTGTGCCGGTAATAGTTTCCCAGCTCAGCGCTGTGGTCACCGTGGTGTCCGTAAGCCCCTGGATATTCCTTTTTTCCGCAGCCTTTGCCCTGGTGACTGTACTCATATCCTGCCGCCGCCCCGGGCGCATGGCGGCCCGGGTGTCCCCGGTGGAGGCGGTGAGATACACCGAGGGCAGCGTATCCATTAAGGCCCACCGCAGCCGCAAGGGCGTTTCTCTTTTCTCCATGGCCCGGGCCAACCTGGGCCGCAGCCGGGGCAAGACCTTCATCACCGTGCTAAGCCTTTCCCTGGCGGTGCTGCTGCTGACCATGACGGTGACACTCACCGGCAGCTTTGACATGGACAAATACGTCTCCTACTTCACTGCCAGCGATTTCATAATCGGCAATGCGGGCCAGTTCCAGACCGGTGAGATCTTTAATCCGGACATTGCTCTGCCGGAGGAGGCCGTAAGCGCCATACAGGCCCAGGGCGGAATAGAGGACGGAGGACTCATCTATGGCCGCACTTCCACCGTTGAAGAATTTGTCACCGAGGAATACTACCGGGATATGCACGGCCGCTGGAATACGCCGGAACAGCTGGACTCCATGATAGCTTTCATGGAGAGAAACGAAGACGGCCTGCTCTGCGACACCGCCCAGCTCTACGGCATGGAGGACTTTGCCTTAGGCTATCTGCAGGTGCTGGAGGGGGATCTGAGCAAGCTGGAGAATACCGACGGGAACTACATTGCGGCGGTATACTCCGATGATGACTACGGCAACATCGAGCCTGACAGTCACTGGGCAAAGCTGGGGGACAAGATAACTCTGCGCTATGTGGAGGAGTTTGAGTATTACAACGGCCGCACCGGGGAGGTCTACGGCTCCTGGGACAAGGTGCCTGCCAGCGTGGCCCAGGGCGACGATCCCATCGGTTGCCGGGCGGTAAAATACCGGGATGTGGAATACACTGTGGCGGCCCTGGTGGTGGTGCCCAACGCCCTCAGCTACGGCTACTACGGCAGCGACGAATTCGTCCTGGGGGCGGAGACCTTCATCCGGGACACCGGCACGGACTGCGTGATGTACTATGCCTTTGACACTGTGGACGATGAGGCCAATGCCGCCATGGAGAGCTTCCTTGAAGACTTTACGGAGAACACAATGCCGGAGCTGGACTACGAGAGCAAGAGCGGCTATGCCGCCGAGTTTGAGAGTACCAGGAATATGTTTTCTCTACTGGGGGGAGGCCTCAGCTTCATCGTGGGGCTGGTGGGGGTGCTTAACTTTGTAAACGCCATATTCACCGGCATATCCTCCCGCCGCCGGGAGCTGGCTGTACTCCAGGCCATAGGCATGACCGGCGGGCAGCTCAAGACCATGCTGGCTGTAGAGGGACTGCTGTACACTCTGGGCGCGGCAGTATTGAGCCTGGCTCTCACCCTGCTGACAGCCCCGCTCATGTCCCGGTCCCTGGAAAAGCTGATGTGGTTTTTGAGCTACCGTTTCCAGCTATGGCCCATATTTGCCATTTTGCCTGTCTTTGTTCTGCTGGGTGTGGTCATACCTGTGCTCAGCTACCACAGCTTTTGCCGCTACTCCACTGTGGAGCGGCTGAGACAGGAATAAAAAGAAAACTGCCCCATGGGGCGGAGAACTGCCGGTGTGGAAATCCGTTGAAAACTGAGATATAATAATTCAAGTATATTACTTTTGAGAGGTGAAGCCCGTGGAGAGGATATTCCTGCTGGAGGACGATGAGACTCTGGGCCAGGGCATTGCCATAGCTCTGGAGAGTCCGGAAAGAAAGGTCACCAGAGCTTTGAGCAAGGCAGAGGCGGAAAAAATACTGGCCGCCGAGAGCTTCAATCTGCTGATACTTGATGTGAATCTGCCTGACGGCAGCGGACTGGACCTGCTCAAGGATATCCGCCGGAGCAGCGCCGTGCCTGTTATCCTCCTCACCGCCAACGACATGGAGCTGGACGAGGTTACCGGCCTGGAATCCGGGGCCGATGACTATATAACCAAGCCCTTTTCCCTGGCGGTGCTGAGAGCAAGAGTGGCGGCTCAGCTGCGCCGTGGGGATCAGAAGCAGCCTGAGGCTGTGGAACTGGGGCCCTTCCGCTTCGATTTCCAGACGATGGATTTTCGCCGGGAGGGAAAGGCAGTGGAGCTCTCAAAAACCGAGCAGCGGCTGCTGCGGGTACTGGTGGAAAACCGGGGGCGCACTCTGCCCCGATCTCTGCTGGTGGACCGGGTGTGGACGGACGGGGCTGAATATGTGGATGAAAACGCCCTGTCCGTCACCGTGAAGCGCCTGCGTGGTAAGCTGGAAAAGGACTCGGCAAACCCGGAGTATATCAAAACGGTGTACGGCATCGGCTACACTTGGGCGGTGAAGCCATGAGCGGCTATATCTTTGGCATCGTGGCCCTGCTGCTGGCGGCCTTGTTTGTACTTCTCAGCCGCCGGCGCACCGCCCGAATAATGGACAGTCTGGCCACCATGCTTACAGAGGCAATGGAGGGCCGCTTCCCTGCGGAGAGTTTTGACGAGAGCCGCATGTCCTCTCTGGAAAGCCGATTGGCCCAGTACCTGTCGGCAGCCCAGGTCTCAGCCGTTAATTTGAAAAACCAGCGGGACCAGATAAACGGCCTTATATCAGACATCTCCCACCAGACAAAGACCCCGGTGGCAAACCTGAAGCTCTATTCCCAGCTTTTGGAGGAGCAGCCCCTCAGCCCCCAGGCCAGCGACTGCGTCAGGGCAATCTCTGCCCAGACGGAAAAGCTGGAGAGCCTTATGGAGGCCCTGGTGAAAAGCTCCCGTCTGGAGACGGGGATACTTGCCCTGCACCCGGAACGCCAGGCCATAGGGCCCATGCTTCAGCGGGCGGTGGAGCAGTATATGCCCATGACCCGGGAAAAGAATATAAGCCTTAGCCTCACAACGGCGGAGGGCGAAGCAGTGTTTGACGCCAAGTGGACGGAGGAGGCGGTGTGCAACCTGCTGGATAATGCAGTGAAGTACACCCCGGCGGGGGGCAGAGTCACCGTAAGCAGCCGGGACTTTGAGATGTTTTCCGTGATTCGGGTGGAGGACACCGGGCCGGGCATAGCGGAGGAGGAGCAGGCCAGGGTGTTCTCCCGTTTCTACCGCAGCCCCTCCGTCCGGGACAGGGAGGGCGTGGGCCTGGGGCTCTGCCTCACCAGGCAGATTGCGGAGGGCCAAGGGGGCTATGTGAAGCTGGACAGCGCCCCGGGCCGGGGCTGTCGCTTTTCCTTATACCTTCCCCGTGGATAGTAAAGCAATCGGGAGTACATGGTCAAAGTACATGTACTCCCGATTTTTATATGCCGATTGTAACCGGCGGTCCTGAGTTTTCAGTTTATTTGTGCGCCCTAGTCCCTGCACTTTATCGCCTTGTACACCGTCTCCGCCAGGAGGCGGGCACCGGGGACATTGGGGTGGCAGCCGTCCACGAACAGCTCCTTTTTCCCGAAAAAGGCCCCGTGGACATCCACACATTCCAGCCCCAGCTCCTCCGCCACCCGGCGGCAGATGGGCACCACCTCATTTTCCAGCACGTCTCCCTGAATGGTCCAGAGCACCTTCTTCCAGAAGTGAAAAACGCTGGGGGGAGTCATAAGAAGCACCCTGGGACGGCTGCCCAGCGCCCGGTAGCTCTCTGCCAGCCGGGCCAGAGAGCGGGCATAGCTTTCAGCCTTCCAGTTGTTGGGCTTTGAGTCATTGCTGCCCAGCATTATCAGCACTATGTCCGGCTGAAAGTCCAGGCTCTTTTTATAGAGCTTCTCCGCCGTGTAAGGATTGTCACCGTCGGTGGAGGCAGTGCGGTTGGAAAAGCCGAAGTTTCCCACACAGTAGTCCTCCCCCAGCATTTTTTGCAGAACGCTGGGATAGCTGTTCCACAGCTGACCACAAACGAAAAAGCCGTAAGTAATGCTGTCTCCAACGCAGGCCACCCGAATCTGGCCGGGTCTGGGCCGGGGCAGGATGTGCAGCCTGTCCAGCATGCCCATGTACACTGCAAGGGCCAGGATAAACAGAATTATTATAACGATTACTGCTATAGCCATCATGCCGATACCCCGCCTGTCATCAGCTCAGAGCAGAGAAAAACTCACGCAGCTCTTCTTCATTGCGGAGAACTTTCTCCGGGGCGCCGTGGAGCATAACATTGTCAAAGCCGTCAATAAAGCAGCGGGCGTCGGTCTTGTAGCCTATGCAGCGCTTGCCTTTGGCATAGCAGTAGCCCAGCTCAAAGCAGGCCCCCTCGTCGGGCACCCGGCCGTCAAAGACAAAGAGCACAGCCTCGCACCAGTCCATGTGCTCACAGTCCAGCCTGAAGAGATAATCCCTTTTAGGCAGCCCCTCTATTATCTCCGGCAGTTCTGCCACGCAGCCACCGTCCCTCTGGGGCAGAAAGGTCTCATGGCCGCAGGAGCGGAGTATGGCATCTATGCGCTCGTTAAATTCCCGTTCCCCCTGATTGAAAAGCGGGGCAGCTATGTATATCTTCATGGCGTTTACCTCCAGGGCCGGGGAGAGAGAAGATTCAAGGACAGGCCATAAATCCCCGGCAGTTTTATCTATTATAGCACAATTTTTCCACCGCACAAGTTCGAGCCCGGCTTTATGAAAACATAAAAAAACTCCGCAGCTCTAAGCTACGGAAAACAGTCACTGTTCACTGTATTATATAAAGCGATTACCGAAAGAGATTGAGGGAAAACCAAACCGAAGCCCAACGTAAGTGGATTCGGTTTGGAGAAGGAGGGGCAGCGAAATGAGCGAGCTCTGATTTTTAATGCAAAGCATAAAAATCGGAGCAAGCAATATGAAGCTTGCTCCGACGCAGTGGTGGACGATACAAGACTCGAACTTGTGACCTCCCGCACGTCAAGCGGATGCGCTACCAGCTGCGCCAATCGTCCGGCTCTCTATCAGCATGAGGTATTCTATAACATGGAAAGCCAAATGTCAAGAATTTTTTCTCAGCCGCCCTGTTTTTTTGCAAAAAAGGCAGGAGAAAAGAATAAGAGCGGCAAAAAAGCACATGCTACAGATACAGGTAATGGAGGCGAGAACATGAAAATGACCAATGAAGAGTACAAAAAATATACCGAGGAGCATTCGCCCCGCTCCAAATCCGGCAGCAATCTGCTGAGAGCCTTTCTCATTGGAGGAGGTATATGTGTGCTGGGACAGGGTATAACCGACGGCTTGACGGCCCTGGGCCTGGAAAAGACTGGGGCAAGTGCCGGCTGCTCCATAGGCCTTATCTTCCTTGGTGCCCTGCTCACCGGTCTGGGAGTATATGACAGAATAGCCAAGTTTGCCGGGGCCGGTACCCTGGTGCCCATCACCGGTTTTGCAAATTCTGTGGTGGCTCCCGCCCTGGAATTCAAGACCGAGGGCTTCATTATGGGAGTAGCCGCGAAAATGTTCACCATCTCCGGCCCGGTCATAGTCTACGGCATCACAGCCAGTTTTATATACGGTCTTCTGCTCCTGCTCTTTGGAGCATAAAAGCAGCTGCACCGCATAGATATAAAGCATAGAATCAAGGCAAGACAATTAAAACATGATTCAAAGGAGAACAAGCCATGGCAAAGAACGACAAGAAAAAGCAGAAAAAGCAGCCCCCAGTGACCACCGGCTACGACAGCCGCTCCATTGACCGGGAGAGGCGGGGCTCCTCCTACCGGGAGGGTTCCGACGTGCCCGACGGCGTCACCGGCAACTGGAGCTGAAAAGCAAGAATGCCGAAAGGCCGGGATGTCCCGGCCTTTCGGATATTTACATATTAACTGTTGGTTTCGGTTTTATTTTCCTGCCGCCATACTCACTCCGTATTTACCGGCAATCATGTCCTGAGAGCAGCTTATCAGACGGCGGATATTCTTGTCGTGCATACGTTTTTCGCTGATGACTATTCCAAGGGAGCGGAAATACCTGGGGGCCAGTGACAAGGTACGCACGGCATAGGGCATGTCCTTTACCACTAGGCGGGAGAGAATAGTGACGCCCAGAGAGTGATCCACCATGGACACTATGGACTCATCGTCCAGATTGGTGGTGTTTATAACGGGCTCAATCTTTCTGGAAGCGGCGGCAAAGATGGGGAGTATGTACATGTCGAAGCCCTGCGACGGCATAAGAAAGTTCGTTTTGTCAAAGAGCTCCACCGGCATAATATTTCCTTCCAGAGGAAAGGAGGCGGGAAGCACCGCAACCAGCTCATCCTCCCAAAGGGGGATCCAGCCCAGCCCCTGGGCCAGAGGTTCGTAATAGCTGGTCATGACACAGTCCAGCTCGTCGTTCTTAACGGCGCCGTACAGTTCCAGAAGTCCGTCCATTATAATGGAGATATTGGTGTCCGGGCAGACCTTCCGGTAATTGGCGAGGATTTGCGGTACCCAATGGCGGGCGATGCTGGAGTATGCTCCCAGACGGAGAGATGAACAGCTGCGTTGGTGGAGTTTCTCAGCGGCCGAGCTGAGGGCGTCGGCTGCTTCCACCAGACGGCGCATCTCCGGCAGCAGCTCCTGCCCGGCAGGTGACAAACGCACTCCGCTTTTGCTGCGTACCAAGAGATTTAAACCAAGCTCAATTTCCAAGGAATTCATCATGTGAGTAAGGCCGGACTGGGTATATCCCAGTTCTGCGGCGGCCGCTGTAAGGCTGCCCCTGTCCACCGCAGCCAGCAGCGCCTGAACTTTTTTAATATCCATTGTTAAAAAATTCGCTTTCTTTCTCGAATTTCCAGAACTTTCCGACGGTATCCATGAGAAAAACTTATTACATATATAATAATGTAGAGTTTTAAAAAAAGCAAGCCAAATGTTATAATTAATTCACAAATGAGAGAACGGAGTCCCAAAAAAATTTTTTTATTTTGAGAGAGGAGAGACATTATGGAGAACAAACGAGGTTCATGGGCCAGTAATATCGGCTTCTTGATGGCGGCTATCGGCTCCGCTGTCGGTCTTGGCAACATCTGGGGATTTCCCAACAAGATGGGTGCCGGAGGAGGATTTACCTTCCTGATCGTCTACCTGTTTCTGGCGGTATTTGTGGGTATGCCCATAATGGTCAGTGAGCTGGCTATGGGCCGCAAGACCGGCCGCGGCATTATAGGAGCGTACAAGAAGGCCACCAAGAAGTTCAGATGGCTGGGCTGGCTGGGTGTTCTGGCTCCCTTCCTTATAATGAGCTTCTATTCCGTGCTGGGCGGCTACTGCCTCCAGTACATGTCCCTTAACCTGGCGGAGCTTAGCTTTGGCCTCAGCGGCATCTTCGGCAGCACCATCACGGGAGGCGACACTTTTGCCTCCATGCTTACCAATCCCTTCGGCTGCGTGATATTCACCCTGCTGTTCCTGGCTATCTGCATGATAATCGTCAAGGGCGGTATCTCCGGCGGTATTGAGAAGTTTAACAAAGTCGGCATGCCCGCCCTGTTTGTGATGCTCCTCATCGTCATCATCCGCTCCGTTACTCTGCCCGGCGCCGAGGAAGGACTTAAGTTCATGTTCATTCCCGGCTACGCCGTAGAGGCGGGCTTCATTGCCGAGGCCCCCAGCTTTATCAAGGTGGTTGGCAGCGCCGGCGGCCAGATGTTCTTCTCCCTGTCCCTGGCCATGGGCGCCATGATAACCTACGGCTCATACCTGAGCAAGGATGAGAGCCTCACCAAGAACTCCCTGATAATCGTCACCTCCGATACCATCATCGCTCTGATGGCCGGCTTTGCCGTCCTCCCCGCCGCCGTCGCCAACTCCATGGCCAGCGGCATACCCAACAACGAGATGGTTCTGGGCGGACCCAAGCTCCTCTTTATAACTCTGCAGGACGTGTTCAGCAACATGGGACCCACCGGCCCCCTCTTCGGCGTGCTGTTCTACCTGCTGGTGGTCATCGCCGCCATAACCTCCGCCATCTCCCTGATGGAAGTTATCGCCACCCTCTTCCTTGACCGGGCTCACGACGCCGGCAAAGAAGGCAACCGTACCAAGGTCACCCTCTGGGTCAGCCTGGCAATCACCATCGAGGCTGTCCTGGTGGCCGTCTGCGGCCTGGGCGAGAACGGCATAGCTCCTGCGACTCTGCTGGGCAAGGAGATCACCAGCAGCCCCGTGCTCATGGACTGCTGGCTGGACTTCATGGACTGCTGGTCTGAAGGCCTGGCAATGCCCATCGGCGCCATGCTAATGTCCGTAATGGTAGCTGCGGAACTGAAACCCAAATACATACTGGAGGAGGTCAACGGCAACAAACCCGGCTTCTTCTACTGGTTCTACCGCATCTGCATTATCGTCATCGCTCCTGTCGTCATGGCCCTGGTTCTGGCCGGTCAGATAGTGGCCTTCTTCACCAACGTGGACGGCAGCAACGCTGCTTCCGTGGAGACCGTGAGCTACATCGTCTCCTTCATAATCCTGATCATAGGCTATATCTATGCCATAGTTGGAAACAAGAAAGAGGCCTGACAAAGGAGATCAGGATAAACCGAGAAAAGAGCATATAGAACAGGGGGCGGGCAGTTTATGCCCGCCCCTTTCCGCTGCCGGAGCCGCCCCGGCCCAAACCGGGGGGCAGGCGGAGCCGCTCTGCGGCGGGCCGCCGGGGGAGAGAAAAGCCGGCAGCTCACTTCGGGACCGGGGCTTGCCCCGGCTTTTTTGTGCGGCCGAGCCAGGGCTATCCGCCCTCGCCGGCCGCCGAAAACCCGGGAAAAACAGGGCCGTTTCATAGGTAGTTCTTACCAACAAATGGTATTATAAATTTATGTTTATTGCCTTTTTTAACAGAAAAAGCAATTTATTTAAAATAAATATCAAAAAATATAAAAAACCCTTTGACAAGGTAATCTACAGGTAATATAATTTATTTGACAATTATCTAACTATTTATGAGGACGCTTTGAGGTTCCCTATGATGGAAAGACTCTCTTTGAAAATCCACGGCATAGTCCAGGGCGTGGGCTTTCGACCCTTTGCACACAAGCTGATACAGGGCTATGGCCTGAGTGGATACATAAGAAACAGCTCCTCAGGAGTGGAGCTGGAGCTGGAGGGGGAGCGGAGCAGCCTGGAGAGGCTGATAGCGGAGCTGCCGGAAAAAGCGCCCAGGCTGTCCCTTATTCAGGACATGGAGGCAAAGTTCAGCAGGGAACTCAAAGGCTTCACCGACTTTGAAATTGAGAGCAGCAGCCGGGAGGAATACAACAACACCCTCATATCCCCGGACCTCTGCATATGTGATGACTGCCTCAGAGAATTGTGGGATAAAAGTGACAGAAGATACAGATATCCCTTTATAAATTGTACTAATTGCGGACCACGCTTTACTATAATAAAGGATCTGCCCTATGACCGGGCCAGGACGTCCATGGAAGTTTTTTCCATGTGCCCGGACTGTGAGAGGGAATACGGAGACATTGAGAATCGGCGCTATCACGCCCAGCCGGACTGCTGTGAAAAATGCGGACCAAGGGTTTTTTATCTTGACAGGGACGGAAAAGAGCTGCCGGGAGAGGGCATTGAACTGGCAAGACAGAGGCTTAAAAACGGCGATATTGTGGCGATAAAGGGGCTGGGGGGCATGCACCTGGCCTGCCGCTGGGACGACGAAGAGTTGGTACGGGAACTGCGGCGGAGAAAACAGCGGGACGAAAAGCCCTTTGCTCTCATGTGCCGGGATGTGAAATGCGCCGGGAAGCTTTGCCTGGTGTCTCCGGCAGAGGAGAAGCTGCTGAGGAGCTATCAGCGGCCCATTGTGCTGCTGAGGAAAAAAGAACCGGGACTGGAGTATCTGAGCGAGAACAAATATCTGGGCATTATGCTGCCCTATACCCCTCTTCACTATCTGCTCATGGGGAAGGATATAGACATGCTGGTGATGACCAGCGCAAATGTCTCGGACAGGCCGATAATATTCAAAAACGAGGAGGCCCTGAGGGACCTGCGGGGCATAGCCGACGGCTTTCTGCTCCATGACCGGGAGATACAGACCCGCTGCGACGATTCACTCTGCTGGGCCTTTCAGGGAAGGGAATACTTTGCCCGCCGTTCCCGGGGCTATGTGCCCTACCCGCTGACAATGAAACGGCGGCTGAAGAGCATATTGGCCTGCGGAGCCGAGCAGAAGGCCAGCTTTTGCCTGTCGAGAGGGAGCTATGTTTTCCAGAGCCAGCACATAGGAGATTTGAAAAATCTGGAGACCATGGAAAACTACCGGCAGCAGACAGAGCACTTTAAAAAGCTTTTTGATATCGTGCCGGAGGCGGCGGCCTGCGATATGCACCCGGACTATATGTCCACGGTCTATGCCGAGGGGCTGGATATCCCCCTTATAAGGGTGCAGCACCATCACGCCCACATGTGCTCCTGCATGGCGGACAACTCCCTGGAGGGGGAAGTGATAGCCCTGGTCTGGGACGGCACCGGCTACGGCAGCGACGGCACGGCCTGGGGCGGGGAATGCCTGGTTGGAGGCTACGGGGGCTTTGAGCGCTTCGGCCATATTCTCCCAATGGCTCTTCCGGGGGGAGACCGGGCGGCAAAGGAGACGGACAGAATAGCTTTCAGTCTGCTCCGGGCTTCCGGCCTGGATGCTTCAGGTATACCCGGAGCGGAAAACTATGAAAAGATGCTGTGGGCCGGACTCAACTGCCCCCTGTCTTCGGGGATGGGACGGCTCTTTGACGGAGCCGCTGCCATACTGGGCATCAAGACCCGATGCAGTTATGAGGGCCAGGGGGCCGTGCTTCTGGAGGCTGCGGCTGCGGAAGAAGAGAAGGCCGGATACCCCTGTTCTCTGGAGGGCAGCCCCCTGGTCTTTGACTGGCGGGAAATGATAAGGGCCATGGTGAAGGATTTAAAGGATGGCCTGGGAAAAGATATCATCGCCGCCCGGTTCATGAATACCCTGATACAGATGGCTGTGGAGACGGTGAAGGCCGCCGGACGGGAGACGGGCCTGGACAGAGTCTGCCTGTCGGGAGGCAGCTTTCAGAACATGTATATAATGAGCCGGCTGCCGGAGAAGCTGAAGGCGGCAGGCTTTCAGGTGTATTGCCATTGCAGGGTCTCCTGCAACGACGAGGGCATAGCCCTCGGCCAGCTTATGGCGGCCGAGGCCAAATTGAGAGGTTAAGTCATGTGTCTTGCGATACCGCTTAAAATAGTGGAGATAGACGGGAAAGAAGCTCTGGGAGAAGCTCTGGGCATGAGACAAAAGCTCAGGGTCGACTTTATCAGGGAGCCCAGGATAGGGGACTATGTGATGGTCCACGCCGGCTTTGCCATTGAGAGGCTGGAAGAGAGCCAGGCTCTGGAAGATATAGGGGCCTGGGAGGAAATGAAAAATGCCCTGGAATAAAAACTGTGTCCGGCTCCTGCTGGAGAGAATAAGAGCGGCGGGGGACCGGCCCATGAAGCTGATGGAGGTCTGCGGCACCCACACCATGGCCATTGCCAAAAGCGGCATAAAGAGCCTGCTGCCGGAGAACATCAGCCTGCTGTCCGGGCCCGGCTGTCCGGTGTGCGTAACGCCGGCGGAGCAGATAGACGCTGTGCTGGACCTGGCTATGGAGCCGGGAGTGGTGACAGCCAGTTACGGGGACATGATGAGGGTCCCCGGCAGTATTCCCGGGGACAGTCTCCAAAGGCGCAGGGCCCTGGGGGCAAAGGTGGAAGTGGTATATTCCGCTATGAATGCTCTGGAGCTGGCAGCCGGAAGGCCGGAAGCGGAAGTGGTTTTTCTGGCCGTAGGCTTTGAGACCACGGCCCCGGGCACAGCCGCCGCCGTGCTGGAGGCCGGGGAGAGAAATATAAGGAATTTTTCCGTCTACTCCATGCTGAAAAGCGTGGAACCGGCTTTGCGCAGCCTTATGGCTCAGGAGGACTTTAATGTACAGGGCTTCATCTGCCCCGGCCATGTGGCCAGTATAATCGGGGAACAGGGATTTCGCTTCATCCCGGAGGAATACGGCCTGCCCGGGGTAATAGCCGGGTTTGAGCCGGAGGAGATACTACTGGCCCTCTGCCGCTTGACGGAGCAGCTGTCAAGGGGCGAGGCAGAGCTGGAGAACTGCTATAAAAGAGCGGTGAGACCGGAGGGAAACCCTATAGCCAGGGCCGTGCTGGACAGCTGCTTTAAGCTTTGCCGGGACAGCTGGCGGGGCCTGGGGGAGATAGATAAGAGCGGCTTTAAACTGAGAGAGGAATTTGCCGCTTTTGATGCGGAGAAAAAATTCCGGAGGGAGATAAAAACTGCCGGGGAGAGCGGAGCCTGCCGCTGCGGAGACGTGATATGCGGCAGAATAAGGCCGGAGGACTGCCCCCTGTTTGACAGGCGCTGCACTCCGGAGGAGCCGGTGGGGCCCTGCATGGTGTCCTCGGAGGGGGCCTGCGCAGCGGCATACAAATACAGAGGTATATGAGATGGACGATATAATCACCCTGGATTATGGCAGCGGAGGAAAGAAAAGCTCCCGGCTCATTGAAAAGCTGATACTGCCGAAACTCTTTAATCCCGCTCTGGGCGCCCTGGCCGACGGGGCCATAGTGGAGGGCGTAGAAAAGCTGGCCTTCTCCACCGACAGCTTTGTGGTGGACCCGATCTTTTTTCCCGGCGGGGATATAGGGAAGCTCTCCGTCTGCGGCACGGTGAACGATCTGTGCATGTGCGGCGCGGAGCCTAAGTATCTCAGCTGCTCACTGATAATCGAGGAGGGCTTCAGCCTGGCCTCTCTGGAAAAAATAATAGACTCCATGGCCGCTCAGTGCCAAAAGACCGGGGTGCAGGTGATAACCGGAGACACCAAGGTGGTGGAAAAGGGCCGGGGAGACGGAATATATATAAACACCGCCGGAATAGGCTTTGTAAAATACCCGGGGCTGAGCCCCCATAATATGAGGGATGGGGACCTGGTCATAGTCTCCGGCTGCCTTGGGGACCACGGCACTGCGGTGATGCTGGCCAGAAGCGGTATGATGCAGGGGGATATCAGCTCTGACTGTGCTTCTCTCAACAAGCTTACGGAAAGCATGTTCAATTCTTCCAAAAAACTTCGGGTACTGCGGGATCCCACCCGGGGAGGCGCGGCGACCACTCTGAACGAGTTTATAGAGGGAAGTGAGCTGGGGATAGAGCTGGAGGAAGAACTTATCCCGGTGCGTCCCCAGGTGAGGGCCGCCTGCGACATGCTGGGTCTGGATGCGCTGTACTGCGCCAATGAGGGCAAGCTGCTGGCGGTGGTGGCCCGGGAGGATGGGGAAAAGCTGCTGGAGGCCATGAGGCGGCTCCCGGAGGGAAGGGACTCGGCGGTAATAGGCCGGGTGACCCGGGAGCACCCCGGCACCCTGGTGATGAAAACGGCCCTGGGCGGGAGACGCATACTCCAGAAGCTCACCGGGGCCCAGCTGCCCAGAATATGTTAGCAATACCCAAGGGACTGTGAATATAAGTGAGATAAGCATGAAGAGGTGAACTTGATGCAGGAGTACAAAAGGACAGATATAGGCAAGGAGCAGATACTGCCGCTTGCGGAACGGATGCGCCGGGAGGGGCGGCAGCTGGTTATGATCCACGGCTTTATAAACGGAGAGGGTCAGCTGGATATCTCCTATGATTACGCCGTGGACCCGGCTATAGAATCCTACCATGTGGTGGGGGAGACAACGCTGCCTTCCATCGGAGATATCTACGATACCGCCGCCACCTGGCCGGAAAGAGAGCTCAACGAGCTCTTTGCCGTGGAATTTGAGGGCCTGGACACCTCAAAGCGGCTGTTCCTGCCGGAGGACATGCTGGAGACCCAGGGCAAGGGCCAGATAATGGTGATGCCGCTGAAGGAACTCGTGGAGAAAAATCTGGGAGGAGATGTCAAATGAGCTACATCGTACCCATAGGACCCTACCATCCCGCATTGGAGGAGCCCATACACGCAAAGCTCTACACCGAGGGGGAAGTCATCAAGGACGCGGAAGTGTTCGTAGGCTACAACCACCGGGGCATAGAGAAGCTGGCCACCGAGAGAAACGCCATCCAGACCCTGGTGCTGGTGGAGAGAGTGTGCGGGATATGCTCCCACTCCCACGCCTTCACATATGCCATGTGCGTGGAGACCATAAACGGCCTGGAGGTGCCTAAACGGGGAGAATACATAAGAGTGATCACCGCCGAGCTGGAGCGGCTCCACTCCCATTTCCTCTGGCTGGGCATTGCCTGTCATATCATAGGCCACGACAGCCTGTTCATGCACATCTGGGACGAGCGGGAGCTGGTGATGGACCTGCTGGAGAAGATGACCGGCAACCGGGTGAACTACGCCATGGTGACCGTCGGCGGCGCCCGGCGGGACATAAGCGACGAGCTGAGAAAAGAGATACTCTCCGCCGGAGATAAGCTCAAGTCCGTGCTGGACCGCATCGCCGAGATCGCCACCACCGACAAGACCATAGCCCTGCGCACCAAGGGCGTGGGTGTGCTCACCAGGGAAGACGCCCTGCGTATGGGCGCCGTAGGTCCCCACGCCAGAGCCTCCGGCGTGGATATCGACGTGCGCCGGGACGCCCCCTATTCCTCTTATGGAGACTTCAAATTCAAGGTGCCCGTGGTGGACAGCGGCGACGTGTACGCCAGGGTGCTGGTGCGGGTGCTGGAGTGCTATGAGAGTATAGAGATAATCCGCCAGGCTTTGGAGATGCTGCCGGAGGGCCCCATAAACCTGGGCAACAAGCTGCCCAAGATAAAGGAGGGCCAGGCGGTCTGCCGCCACGAGGCCCCCAGAGGCCAGCTGAGCCACATGGTGGTGGGCGACGGCGGCTTCAATAACCACCGGGTAAGCATCCATGTCCCCAGTTACAAGAACACGCCCACGGTGCCCCACATGCTCAGAGGCAACACCGTGGCGGACGCAGGGCTGATAATCGCCAGTATCGACCCCTGCTTCAGCTGCCTGGACAGATGAGATGCACGAGCTGGCGATCACAGAAGCGGTCATTGACCTGATAAACAGAGAGGCCCGGGAAAAAGGCTTCAGCAAGGTGCTGAGCATCAGCCTGCGGGTGGGGGAGTACTCCGGGATAATCCCGGAGTGTATCAGAGAGTTCTTCCCCATAGCCGCCAGGGACAGTATAGCCCGGGAAGCCCAGCTGGAGATAATCAGCCTGCCCGCCGTATTCCGCTGCCTCAGCTGCGGATACGAAGGGGCGGTGGACAGAAAGGAAGCCTGCTGCCCCCGGTGCAAGAGCCGGGAGCTGCGCATGAGCTCCGGCCGGGAATTCTTTGTTGACAGTCTCAAAGTCGAATAGACAGCGATTATAAAGCCGGGCTTTGGCCCGGCCATGAAAGGAGTGCTTCCCACTTGCATAAAACTAGCTTTGCAGGAGTGGCGTCCACCTTCCTGCTGTGCTTCCTCTTCTGGATACTGCTGACCTGGTCGGCGGACGTCCAGGAGCTGGCCACGGGGGCGGTGATCAGCCTGGCGGTGGCTCTGTTCTCCTCCCGCTTTTTCATCCATGAAAAACCCCTCTGGTTCTTTAACCCGGTGAAGCTGCTCAACGGGATATACTTCTGGCTGTGCATCTTCCCCGTGGAGCTGATAAAGGCCAATGTGGACGTGGCAAAACGCTGCTTCACCGGCTGCAAAAATGTGAACCCGGGCATCGTGAAGGTGCCGGTAGAGCTCAAGTCCCTGTACGGCCAGGCCGCCCTGGCCAACGCCATAACCCTCACCCCCGGCACCATCACCATGGAGATCACTGAGGAGGAGGGCCAGACCTATTATTACATCCATTGGATAGACGCCAGGCTCCCCGGCGGGGAAGAGGCCGGCGAGGAGATCAAGGGCCGGCTGGAGAGAGGACTCAGGAGGGTTTGGGAATGAAAGACTTGATAATCTTCTCGGTATGTATGGGGCTCATAGCCATGCTGAATATTTACAGGATGATAAAAGGCCCCACAGCGGCGGACAGAATGGTGGCCGCCGACTGCACCGATATACTTATTTCCCTGGCTATGATGCTCTTCTCCCTGTACAGCGGACGGGGCATCTACCTGGACATTGCGATAATAACCGCCATGCTTGGCATCATCAACACCATGCTGGTGGGCAGATATCTGGACAAGGGGAGGTGGCTGTATCATGCTGATACTGAGGATAGCGATTGACGTCCTTATAGCCGCGGGCCTTATCTTTGCCTTGGCCGGTACCCTGGGCGTGATGCGGATGCCGGACACCTTCTGCCGCATGCAGGCCAGCACCTGCGTTACTACCTTGGGCGTGATTGGCGTGGGCCTTGGGGCGCTGCTGTACGCCATATTTATTATGGGCAGCGCCGCTACAGCCGTGAAGGTGCTGGTTATCTGCGGATTGGTGCTGGTGACGAACCCGGTGGGAGCCCACGCCATTGCCAAGGGTGCCTATCAGGCGGGCATCCGGCCCAAGAAGAGGATGGAGACGGAGGACTACAGGAGGGACTTTGATGAGTGAGATTATTGTGGTTCTGAATGTACTTATAATACTCGGAATGGTGGTATCCGCCATATTGGCGGCCCATTTTGAAAAGCTCCTCTCCTCGGTCATCGCCCTGGGAGTGACGGGAATCTTTGCCGCCGCAGAGTTTCTGCTGCTCCACGCCCCGGACGTGGCCATCTCCGAGGCCGCAGTGGGCGCCGCCCTCAGCCCCCTCATATTCATAGTCACACTGAAAAAAATCCGGGGAGGGGACGACAAATGAAAAAAACCGTAACTTGGCTCTCCCTCGTAATCTTTCTTGCGGTGGGAATATACGCCGCCTCTGCCATGGCAGATATGCCAAGGACCTATGAAGGACAGCAGGCTGCCGTGCCGGTGCAGGAACTTCTGGAGGACCCATCCTCCTACGACGACAGCAGCGCTGACGGCGCTGCCGCCGCCATAGTGCAGCAGAACCTGGAAAAGACCCATGCCATAAACGACGTTACATCCATAGTCTTTGACTTCCGCGGCTACGACACCATGGGCGAGGCTTTCATCCTCATGACTGCCGTAACCGGAGCTGCCGCAATCCTCTTTACAAAGAAGCAGGGGAAAAAGGAGGCGGATAAAGATGAAAAATGAGAACATCCGTATAAAGAGAGTCATTCAGCGCTGCGGCTGCGACGCCATTCTGCCCCTGGCGCTGGTGTACATTTTCTATATCATACTCCACGGCCACCTCTCCCCCGGCGGAGGCTTCCAGGGCGGCGTGCTCATGGTGGCTACCCTGCTGCTTATCTATCTGGGCCACGGCTACGCCATTACTGCCAGAGCCATGCGGCCAAAGCTGCTGAGAAAAGTGGAGGGTCTGGCCCTGGCGGCTTATATCCTCCTGGCCCTGCTGGGCGTGGCCCTGGGCACCCGCTTCTGCGAAAACGTGTTCTATAGGTACGGGCAGCCGGGAGAACTCTTCAGCACCGGCACTATCTTCCTCATGGGCACAGTGGTGGGCATAGAGGTGCTCTCCGGCGTCAGCGCCCTGGTGATAAACATGCTGGGAGTGCTGCTGGGCAAAGACGTGGATCACAGGGAATGAGGTGAAGATACATGATACTGCTAAACTACATTGCAGCATTCTTCCTTATAGCTCTGGGCATGTATACTATCGTCACAAAGTACAACCTGGTAAAGACCGTTATCGGCCTGTCCATTGCCGACTATGGGGTGAACCTGCTGCTTATCTCCATAGGCTTTAACCCCGGCGGTACCGCCCCAATCTTTACCTGGTCGGAGCTGGATTACAACAGCTTCTTTGTGGACCCGGTGCCTCAGGCCCTCACCCTCACCAGCATTGTTATCGGCGCCTGTGTCACCGCCATGTCCCTGGCCCTGGTCATTAAGCTGGAAGAACAGTACGGCACCATAGACACCAGGAAGATAAGGAGGCTGAGAGGATGAATTTACTGGGAAATGTCCTCAGCTATCAGCACTTCCCCATTTACGCAATAATGGTCCTGTTTATGGGCTCCTTCCTGATTGCTGCCTTTGGGGAAAACCGCAGGGTCCGAAACATCCTGGCCCTGCTGAGCATCACCGCCTCCCTGATCTTTAGCCTCCTGCTCATAAATCCGGTAATACTGCGAGGGGAGATAATCGGCTACTGGATGGGTGCAAGGAGCATCGCCGGAGGCTATGCCATAGGCATCGCTCTGGAGGTGGACGCTCTCAGCCTCTTCTTTGCCCTGCTGGCGGCATGCGCCATATTTGTCTCCGGCGTCTATTCCATCCAGTACATGAGCAGGGACGACAACGAAAAGGAGTATTACACCCTGTATCTGCTGCTCTGCGGCGGCGTCATGGGCATGGTGCTCTCCGGAGACTTGTTCAACATGTTCATAATGGTGGAGATACTCACCTTTGCCGCCGTGGCTCTCACCGCCTTCCGCAACACGGCCAGAGGGGCGGTGGAGGCGGCCTTCAAGTACCTGGTGGTGGGCTGCATGGGCTCCACCTTCATCCTGGTGGGCACCGCCATGCTCTATGCCCAGACTCACACTCTGAACCTGGCCCAACTGGCTCAGCTGGTGCCGGGAAATATGAACACTGCCACCAAGGCAGCTTTTGCCCTGCTCTTCGTGGGTTTCGGCACCAAGGCCTTTATTGTGCCCTTCCACCCGCTGGCCGCCGATGCCCACGGCGCCGCTCCGGCCTCAGTCTCCGTAATCATCTCCGGCGTGCTCACCAAGTCCGGTATCTACGGCATTATCCGCATCACCTACTTCCTCTTCCAGAGCATGGGCCTGGGGACAATGCAGTTTCTGCTGGTGTTTATCGGCTCTGTTAGCATGTTCGTATGTGTAACCATGGCTCTGGCCCAGCACGACTTCAAGCGTCTGCTGGCCTTCCACAGCATCTCCCAGATAGGCTATGTGCTTACTGCCGTGGGTCTTTGCACCGCTTTGGGGCTGTCCGCCGGACTGTATCACGCCATAAACCACACCCTTTTCAAGGGCTTGCTGTTTTTGGCCGCCGGGGCCGTGCTCCACGAGACCGGCACCACGGACCTGAATAAACTGGGCGGACTGGCAAGAAAAATGCCCCACACCACGGTGCTGTTTCTGATAGGGGCCTTATCTATCAGCGGTGTGCCCCCCTTCAACGGCTTTGCTTCCAAATGGCTCATATATCAGGCCACTTATCAAAAGGCGGTGGAGAGCGGGAACATAGGCTTCCTGCTGGTGACGGTGATAGCCCTGATAACCTCGGTGCTTACCCTGGCCTCCTTCGTGAAGGTGAGCCACTCGGTATTCTTCGGACAGCTGCCGCCGGAACTGGAAAAGGTAAAGGAAGTGTCCTGGGGCATGCGCTTTGCCATGGGTATCTTTGCGCTGCTGTGCATCGTTACCGGGCTCTTCCCCAACCTGGTAACTACCTACCTCACCGAGCCTGCCGCCGCAGCGGCATTCAGCGTGCAGCGTTACATAGAGGCTATGGGCTTTGACGGCTCTGCTGCCGTTGAGATCCTGGCGGGGAGCTTCCGGTATGCGGGAGTATGGGAGCCGGTGAGCTGGCTGCTGGTGCTGTGCATAGCCCTGCTGGCCGTGACCATTGCGGCTCTGGCAGGCAGATATGACAATGTCAGCCTATGCCGCACCGCTGCCGGAGACAGCAAATATCAGCTGTTCTACGGCGGCGAAGAGCAGAGCTTCTCCCAGCTGGGGGGAGACGACATGTTCTGGGGCTTCAAGCACAACTGGCGGGGCTATTTCAGCTTTATGCACCGCCTCCACAGCGGCATCGTCAACGACTATGCCCTGTGGGCTGTGGCGGATCTGGCCCTGGTCATGCTCTTCAGCCTGATCGTTTTATGAGGAGGTGGGACAGATGACAGTTATTTTAGAGGCCCTGCGTTATCTGGGCTATGTGCTGGTTTTCCCCGGCTTCCTGTTCTGTTTTCTGGCGGGCATGCTGCTGTGCGGCATAGACAGAAAACTGGTGGCAAAAATGCAGAAACGGGTGGGCCCGCCTATACTCCAGCCTTTTTACGACTTCTTCAAGCTCTGCGGTAAGGAGACCATAGTCCCCGCAGCCGCTGAACGCATCAGCTTCATGCTTGCCCCTCTCCTGGGCCTGGCCGCCCTGGTGGTGATACAGCTTTTTATCCCGGTATTCAGCTTTACCGCCTTCTACGGTATGGCGGATATAATCGTTATCCTCTACCTGCTCCTGATTCCGGCGATATCCATTATAATGGGAGGGGCCGCCTCCGGTTCGCCTTATGCGGGGGTGGGGCTCAGCCGGGAGATGGTGACCATCATCTCCTGTGAGCTGCCTTTGGTGCTGGTGCTGCTGGCAGTGGCCAAGACCGTGGGGAGCGCCATGGGCACCGGGCTATGCTTCTCTCTCAGCGACATAGCGGAGTATCAGGAGATAAACGGCAGCCTTATAACAAGGATAAGCATGCTTCCCGCTGCTGCGGCCATGCTGCTGGTGATACCCGGAGAGACCGGCAGCCATCCCTTTGACACTGCCGAGGCTGAGACGGAGATATGCGAGGGACTGCTGGCAGAATACAGCGGCGCAGCGCTGGGAGTGTTCAAACTCAGTCACGCCGTAAAGATGCTCACGCTCAGCTCCCTGTTTGCAGCCCTGTTTCTGGGAGGACTGGGCACCGGGATATTGGTCCTGGACGCTTTGCTGCTGTTTTTGCTGTGCGCCGGGATAACGGCGGTGTCCATATCCCTGGTCCACGCCGTCACAGCCAGACTCAAGATAGAGCAGATATTCAAATTTTACTGGACCGTGGTCTCTCTGCCGGCTTTGCTAAGCCTGGTTCTGGCCTGGTACGGCCTGTAAGGAGGGGTGAAGATGTTCAAAAAGCTTATTGAGGAGAGCACAGGCAGATCGCCCTGGCTGTTCCATATAAACGCCGGCTCCTGCAACGGCTGCGATATTGAGCTGGTCAGCGTCCTCACTCCCCGCTATGACGCTGAGCGCCTTGGATTCAAACTGGCAGGGTCCCCGCGCCATGCCGACATTGTGGTGGTAACGGGGCCGGTGACCAAGCAGTCCCTGCCCAGAGTGCTGAGAACCATCTCCCAGGTGCCGGAGCCCCGGTGCATCGTGACCATGGGCTCCTGCCCCCAGTCGGGCAATGTGTTCAGGGGCAGCTACAGCGTGGCGGGGCCTCTGAGCAAATATGTCCCGGTAGATGTGGACGTAGCAGGCTGCGCCCCAAAGCCTGAGGCCGTTATTGACGGCCTGGCCCTGGCGGCAAAGATACTGAAAGAGAAAAGAGGGAGGATGAAGTAATGGATTTTCCCTTTATTAAAGAGGCCATCAGCCAGCTTTTCAGCAAAAGCAGCTGCGCCATGTACCCTGCCGTACCCAGTGAGGCGGCTCCGGGCTACCGGGGCAGGATAGTCTACCACCCGGAACTCTGTATAGCCTGCGGCATGTGCGAAAGAGTCTGCTCCGGCAACGCCATAAGCCGCAGCGTGGAGCACCTGGAGGATGGACGGGACAAAATCACCCTGACTTTCAACCTGGGCTCCTGCACCTTTTGCGCCACCTGCGCCGATTTCTGCACAAAGCATGCCATTGAATTTACCGGGGACTACCACATGGTGGCTACAAAAGAGGAGGATCTGCTGGTCAGGGGAAGCTTTATAAAGGCGGCTCCCAAAAAGAAAGCCCCGGCGGCTGCAAAGCCGGAAAACTGCTCCGCTCAGGTTCAGACAGAGGCCTCCGGGGTAAAACCCAGGGAGGACGGCAAACCGGTGAACGACCAATCCCGCTGCGTATACTGCACTCTCTGCGCCAAGAAATGCCCGGCGGAGGCCCTGACTGTGGACAGAACGGCAAAGACCTGGACACTGGACGAGGACAAGTGCGTCTCCTGCGGAACCTGCGCTCAGGTTTGTCCTAAAAACTGCATCATCATGGGATAAAAAGGACTGCAGGTCCTTTGCACGCCGGAAAATAAATACAGCAAGAGCTCTTCCTGCCCGGACGGAGGATGAGCTCTTGCTTTTTTATAAATATTTTCTGCGGGACATGAAAGGAAAAAGACGGAGGGATAAAAAATCCGGGGCGGCAGACAATAATAAAAACTGCTGAAAAAGGAGAGACGCCCTACATGGATTCGATTTGGAGCAAGACCTGTGAAATACCGGGCAGGGAGCCGCTGAGAGGGGAGCTGAAGACCCGGGCGGTGGTCATAGGGGCAGGCATGGCCGGGGTGCTAATAGCCTCAGCCCTACAGGAGGCGGGCATAAAGACGGCGGTTCTGGAGGCAGACAGAATTGCCGGGGGCCAGAGCCGGAACACCACGGCCAAAATAACGGCTCAGCACGGTCTTATATACCGGCGGCTCATGGACGATTTTGGCCCGGAGAAAGCCGGACAGTATGCCCGGGCAAACCTGCGGGCGGTGGAGACATACCGCCGACTTATACATGAGCGGGGCATAGACTGCGATTTCCAGGAGCAAAGGGCCTATCTGTACGGCGATTCCCGGAATCAGCTGGAGGCGGAGGCCGCTGCAGCCAGAACCCTGGGGCTGCCTGCCGCCTTTGTGGAGGCGCCGGAGCTGCCGATCTCCGCTGCCGGGGCGGTGGCCTTCAGCGGTCAGGGACAGTTCCACCCCCTGAAATTCATCAGGGCCATGGCAAAAGGTCTGGAAATATACGAGCACAGCCCGGTAAAGGAGATAGACGGAAACAGACTCACCTGTCCCGAGGGCAGGGTGGAGGCGGAACACATTATATTTGCCTGCCACTATCCCTTCGTTAATTTCCCGGGAATGTACTTTGCCAGGATGCACCAGGAACGCTCCTATGTTCTGGCTCTGGAAGTGGAAAGACCCCTGGACGGAATGTGGATATCCGCAGAGGAGGGGGGATACTCCCTGAGAAATTACGGCGGGCTGCAGTTTATCGGGGGAGAAAACCACAGGACCGGAGAGAACCGGGAGGGAGGCCGCTATGACTGGCTGCGCCGCAAGGCGGAGGAGCTGTTCCCCGGCAGCCGGGAGGCAGCCCATTGGTCGGCCCAGGACTGCATGAGCGCCGATGGCATACCCTATATAGGGCGCTTCTCCCAGGAGAGGCCAGGCTGGTATGTGGCCACAGGCTTCAACAAATGGGGCATGAGCAGCTCCATGGTCTCGGCAATGCTGATAAGGGACATGATACTGGGAAAAGAAAACAGCGACGGGGAAGTGTTCGACCCCGGGCGCTTTGATGTGGAGACGCTGAGCGCCGTTGTAGCGGAGGGAGCCCAGGCGGTAAAGGGCCTTACAAAGCGCTTTTTCCAGATACCCTCGGAAGCTGCGGCGGAAATAGCCCCAGGCCAGGGAGGCATAGTTTTCCTTAAAGGCGAGAAGCTGGGAGCTTACAGGGACAAGGAGGGAAAGCTCCACGCCGTGGATATACGCTGTCCCCATCTGGGCTGCCAGCTGGAATGGAACAGCGACGAACTCAGCTGGGACTGTCCATGCCACGGCTCCCGCTTTGACGCTTACGGAAAACTCATATCAGGCCCCGCTCAGGAGAACATCGCCGGAAAATGAGAGCCGTAAGATGAGACGGACAATTAAAAAACAGCCGGGCCTGAGAGCCCGGCTGAGACTGTCGAAAAAGCCTGGTAAGACTTTTTTGACAAGTTGAGGGGGCGGTTTGACCGCCCCCCTTAGTCATAAATTCATATGGGATATGAGCTTGAGCAGCTCAGTGTTTGCAAAGGGCACAGGCGCTGGGGGCGGCGGCACAGCCGCCCAGAGCGGTCTCCTTCAGTTCACATGGGAGACTGCGGCCCACCTTATACATGACGGCAAGCATTTCATCGAAGGGAATGAGCTGGCGTATGCCGCTCAGGGAAAGCTCGGCGGCCACCAGGGCATTTGCCACACCGGCGGCATTCCGGTTCTGGCAGGGATACTCCACAAGACCGCCCACCGGATCGCACACCAGGCCCAGCATGTTCATCATCACGGTGGAAGCGGCATCCAGACACTGCTCCGGACGGCCGCCCATGAGCTCCACGGCGGCGGAGGCGGCCATGGCGGAGGCCACGCCCACCTCGGCCTGACAGCCGCCTACGGCCCCGGCCACGGTGGCATTGCGCATGGCCAGGTAGCCTATGGCGCCTGCGTTCAGCAGACCCTCCAGCAGACGCTCGTCGGAAATGCTGTATTCCTCCTGGAGAGCCAGAAGCAGTCCCGGCACCACGCCGGAGGCGCCGGCGGTGGGAGCCGCTACAATGAGGCCCATGGAGGCGTTGACCTCCAGCACCGCCATGGCATAGGTTACGGCTTTTTGAAGCACAGCGCCGCATATGCTCTTACCCGCCTGCCTGTGGGCGGACAGAAGCTGGGCCTGACCTCCTATGAGTCCGCCCATGGAGCGAACGGTCTTGGTAAGGGGTATGGTGGCCGATGAGCGCATGATGGAAAGAGCCTTGTCCATGCGCTGCATTACGGTCTGGGTATCGGTCTCTGCCAGGGAACACTCCCGAAGCAGCATTATCCGGGAGATGGGGACGGACTCACGGCGGCATAGGCTGAGCAGTTCTTCTGCATTTTTAAAATCCATTTAGGCTCCCTCCTTAGGGCTGGACTATCATCACATCGTGGATATAGGGATTGGTTTTAAGCTGCTCAGGGATACCCTCCGGCAAAGTGCCGTCGGATTCTATTATGCTGTAGGCAATATCTCCCTTGGCCTCCCGGGACAGACGCATAAAGGCAATGTTCACGTTCCTGTCGCTGAGGACCTTGGTGATATGGGCCACAACTCCCGGCTTGTCCTGGTGGATGGCGATGACTGCGGCATATTCGCCGGTGAAGTCCACCGGAACTCCGTCAATGGCCACTATGCGCACCTTGCCGCCACCAAGAGACTCGCCCCGGACGGTCATCACCTGACCCAGGGTATTTTCCATGCGTATATCCACAGTGTTTGGATGGACGTCCGTTTCGGTCCTGTTCGGCGTAAAGCTATATTCAAGCCCCCGCTGCCGGGCTATGTTGAAAGAATCCCGGATATTCAGGTCGTCGGGAGTAAAACCCAGTATGCCTCCCAGCAGAGCCCGGTCTGTGCCGTGGCCCTGGTAGGTCCTGGCAAAGGAACCGTACAGGGTGAAGTCGGCCCGCTTCAGGGGGGCAGGAATAAGCTTATGGGCCAGATGGGCAATGAGAGCCGCTCCGGCGGTATGGGAGCTGGAGGGGCCGATCATATTGGGACCAAGAACATCAAACACGCTGATAAAAGACATTTCCTTACTCCTTAAACTTCAAGGGAATCCTTTATGATGAACTTACGGTAGACTGTATCCACAATAACGCCGATGGCGTTATCCCCGGACACATTGCAGGCGGTGCCGAAGGAGTCCTGAGTGATATACAGGGCTACCATGATGGCGCAGATGGGGCCGTTCACGTCCCCGGCCTCAGCTCCGAAGATCATGTACAGGAAGGGGAGGGCCGTCATGATGGAGCCGCCGGGTGCTCCGGGGGAGGCAACCATGGCTATGCCCAGGGTCATGATAAAGGGCACCACCGTGGCGGGGCCTATGGGCAGCTGATACATCAGGCACACCGCAGTGGCGCAGGAGGTGATGGTTATCATGGAGCCGGCCATATGTATATTGGCGCAGAGAGGCACCACAAAATTACGGATCTCTTCGCTGATGCCGTCCTTCTCGGCGCACTTGAGATTCACGGGGATGGTTGCGGCGGAGGACTGGGTGCCGACGGCAGTGGCATAGCCGGGGATCTGATTTCGGATGAGGACAAAGGGATTCTTCCCGGACACTGCCCCAGCTACAAGAAACTGGATGAGAATGTATACCAGGTGCATGAGAATCACCACCAGGAAAACCTTCCAGAGAATGCTGAGAATGGCAAAGGTCTTGCCGGAATAGGTCATGTTGGTGAAGGTACCGCAGATATACAGGGGCAGCAGAGGGATGATAACGGTTTGGAGCACCTTGTCAATAATGGCGGAGAAATCCTTTACGGCCATATACAGGGTGTCGCTGATAGTCTTTCCCCGCATCCCGGACAGGCAAAGGCCCAGGACAAAGGCCAGAACCACGGCGGACAGAGTATCCAGCAGTGGGGGAATGGATATTGAGAAATACCCGGACAGGGACAGCTCCGCAGTCTCGGCAATGCGCTCCATGGCCCCCTGGCTCATAAAGGAGGGGAAGAGGGTGGAGGAAATGAGATATGAGGCAGAGCCTGCCACCAGAGTGGAGAAGTATGACAGGGCCAGGGTTATTACCAGAAGTTTTCCCGCACCCATGCGCAGGTCGGCAATGCCCATGGTCACATAGGCCAGGATCATCAGGGGGATGATGAAGGACAGAAAGCTGCTGAACAGGGAAGAACAGGTCACCACTATTTTGCTGAACCACTCAGGCATAAAGGCTCCGAACAGTATGCCCAGAAGGATGGCCGCAATAAGTTTAGGGATAAGGCCGATTTTCAGTCTTCTCTTTTCCATTTGAATTCTCCTTATATTTTATCTCTTTCACGGGATTTTAAGACGGCTCTTCAGCCTGACTAATATAACATCACTGGGAAATTAAAGCAAACATAAATTCTCCCGAACGGGGAGCAACGGAGCCTATACATGAAAAATGCCAAATCCAGCCTTAGCCGGACTGCCTCCACAGAGCGGACGGAAAATAAAATCCCAATGACAACAGTAAACTGAGGCCCCGGCTCCTATGGCATGGTTGCGGCTTTACTGAAGCGGGGAGCGTCCTCTGACCCCGGGGCTGAAGCCCGACGGTTTGACTATGGGCCTTGCTGTTTTTGATGGGGCCTTTTAGGCGCTATACCGGCCACTATATACTGACGGTCAGACTATAGACAAGCCTCAGCCCCGGCTGGAGCTGTCCCTTGGACTCTGGTCCATAAAGTACATTTTCAGGACAGCAACATAACAGAGAAGCTTAGAGACAATGTAAGTACTGTATCAGGGGTATTGCTGCAAGTGGGCAAAAGCCCGCGCATGTACGGAAAGCTTTGCCGGAAATCAAAACCGAATACGGGGAGAAGTATCCCAAATTTACTGTGAATGAATCCTTTTCGGTATCAGGGAAGCCCAAGAGCAATGACAAATTTATAAAAACAGCAGGAATGTGTTTGTACAATACGCTGATAAATGTATATTCGCATGACATTTAATTGGCAAAGCTTTGGATAATTTCTATAATTAAATTGTAAATAGAGGCGGTTTTTTTGTATCTCTTTCCGACTTCCCGGCCTGCTCCAGGGCATAAAAGACTGTAACTTCGGTATATGACAGCGTAAGGGTAATTTGACGAGAATGGGGGGAGCAACAAACAAAATGAGGGAGCTTAAACATTTGACATACTTTGAAAACCTTTTGCAGCAAGCCAACAATGCGCTGATAGTACAGGCCAAAAAGGAAGGACGGATATGTGTAGCCTATCCCTGCGAGAATGTGCCGGAACCCCTGCTGAATCTGGACCGGGCCTTCTCCATACGCTTATTTGCGCCCAACACCGGCTCTATGGACATTGCCACCTATTACATGACCAACCTGCTGTGCGAGCCCAGCAGAGCCCTGCTGGAGAGGGCGATAGAGGGGGGCTTCAACTTTGCGGACTGTGTGATAGCTCCGGACGGCTGCACGATGATGAACCGCTGCGTGGAGAACATGGAGCTGCTGCACACCATGGGAAAAGGCAATGAAAAATTCTTTCACCACTACATGGAACTGCCCCTGAAGGGGGACGAAAACGGCATTGAGCTTTGTAAGCTGCAGTGTACAAACCATATCCTTAAGCCGCTGGCTGAAAACTACGGCATTGATGTTTCCGAACAGTCAATTCGCAAGGCCGTGGAAGAGCACAACCGCATATGCCGCCTTATCCGCGCCATAGGTGAATACCGCCGGGAGGAGAGGCCCAGGATAACCGGCTATGAATTCCATGTGCTGACCCTGGCTACCTATGTCTGCCCCAAGTATCTGATCGCAGATAAACTGGAGGATACCCTGGAAGAACTGAAAAGCCGAGAAGCGGAGGACAAACCCTGGCGGGCCAGAGTGTTGATGGTGGGTTCCGAGGTGGACGACAGCGGACTTATAAAGCTTATTGAAGACTGCGGAGCCTATGTCTGCGCAGATCGCTTCTGCTTCGGATCCTTCCCCGGCAGAGACCCCATAGAACTAAACGACAGGGAGGACGCCCTGACTCAGATTGCCAGACACTACACCATGGGCTGCCAATGCCCCAGAATGATGAATATGGAGAAGGTCTATGGCCGCAAGCAGTATGTCAACGACCTGGCCAGGGAATACAAGGCCGACGGTATAATTTATGAGCAGGTAAAGTTCTGCGACCCCTGGGCCTACGAGAGGCTGCTGGGCTCGGTGATGCTCAGGTAGGATTACGGCTTCCCTGTACTCTCGGTGGACCGCCCCTATAACATATCCGCTTCCGTGGGGCAGATGCGGACCAGAGTCCAGGCCTTTGTGGAGAGCATCGAAATAAAGAGGATAAAGAGAGGGGAGGGAAAATGGTGATAAAAAATCCACGGGAGAAAGCGGGCGAAAAGCAATACGGCGTCCTTTTCGACCAGGGCAAGGTCCGCCGCCGCCGGGAGTGGCGGGGAGTCAAGGACACCTTGTATGACTATACCAGGTGGCTGTATCTGGTGTCCGTGCTGGGACGTTTTGTGGCCGTTCCCCGCAATGTGAAAGGTATGTTCCGCTACCGCTGGATGGCCAACTATCTGGCGGTCATGCACGGAATGGATAAATTTACCATGGGATTGAGAGACGAGCCCTTGCGTATCACCCACACCGCAATGAACTTTGTCATCAAGGATGTTACCAAGTCCATTAAGGACTGCTTCCGGGGGGACCGGCGCATAGGCAACGACCAGAAGTTTTCCTCCCGCTGCGTACTTACCGACGAAAACGCAATGACCGCCTTTATGATGGGCTTTCCAAAGGTGAAAGCCATTTTGCGTGAAGTTCCTACCATGTTTGCCGCCAACATATTCAACCAGTATTCCACCACTCACTATCTGGACGTGGCCCAGGAATATGGGCTGCCCGGAGACGTCTGCCCTATGCCTGAGGCGGAGACGGGCATATGTATAGATGACGACCTCTGCATACTGGGCTGCTGCGCCGTGCAGGTGAATACCACCTGCGACGGCTCCCTTATGGGCAACGGTGTAATAGCCAAGCGTCTGGAGCGGGAATACGGAATACCCACCTTCCAGCTGGCGGCGCCAATGCGCCACCGGGAGGATGACGTGCAGACCTATGCCGCCGAGGATATTAAGAAGGCCATCGCCTTTGTGGAGGAACACACAGGCCAGAAATGGGACTGGGATGCCTATTTCAGCTGCGCAAAGCGGGTGAACGATGCCACCCGGCGCCGCCTGGCCCAGCTGGAAATAAACAGCTCCTGTTATCCTCAGTTTTTCGGCGCCGTCTTCTCACTATACAATGATACCAACTATATGGGTAATTGCGGCCGCTTCCAGGACTTTGTAAAGATAGACGCAAAGCTGGCAAAGCTGGCGGAGCGGGGTTACAGAAAAAAGACCATGGTCGCCCCGGAATACCGCCATCGCTGCGTGGTGTGGGGTGTGCAGCCTCAGTATTGCATAGACATGCTGTACTGGATGCTGCAGTGCTGGGGCGTAGTGCCGCTTACGGACATGCTCTCCATGGTAAACACAAGAATGATAGCCGAGGAGGATACGCCGGAAAATCGCCGCCAGGCATATTATGACATGGCCTGGCTCAACGAGAACATGATAATGCGAAACCGTACCCACGGCGGATATAAAGTCCTTGTAGACGAGCTGTGGGAGATATGCAGGCAGATGAACGCCGATATGGTCATGATGTGGGAACATATGAGCTGTAAGGCCCTGGTAGGTATGCACGGGCAGTTTGAGGAACAGGCCCGGCAGCGGGGCATACATCTGGTTTGGGTCTGCCACGATCTTTGCGACCCAAGAGTATTTACCCGCCAGTCCATACGGGACCAGTTCAGCAACTACATGCGTACCGTGATGCGGGAAGAGCCTCTGGACCCCACAATAGAGTTCCTGCCTGACGAAAACGCCTGGTAAGGGGGAGAGACAATGAAAAACATTATTCTGCGTGTTTTGGCCAAGCTGCTGCTGGCCGGCCTCAGCTTCTTTGTTATCACCTTCACCATATACTTTTTCAACCTGGATATGAAGGCAACTTCCAAAATTGAACCCCTCCTGCTGAGACACTATGACCGCATTCCCCGAAAGCAGTATCTGTGAGCCGGCTGGGGCAGTATTGCCGGCAAAAGAGGAAAGGGACGAAACCAAAGGCCGGGATATAAAACGGGTGGCGGCACAAGCCATATGAGGGCAGAATATTGGCCACACCTTGAGGACCAGTGAAAAGGGCTGCCGGGGACTGCCCAAAGTTTTGTATAAAGCTCCTGAGCAGTGCAGAACAGAAGCGCCGATCAGGAGCTTTAACTTATGCCGGAGAAAATCACACCTCGGAGAGAAAATCGCCCGGCAATGAATAGTCTTGAGCTGTTGTAAAGGGCAAACATCGGCGGCATGGATGTCATTGAAAATACGCTCAAAACTACATGAGTCTTTAGCACGGTAAATAAAAAAATCTTGCGGCCTGAGCTGTAGTTT
Source organism: uncultured Oscillospiraceae bacterium (assembly GCA_944385705.1). Classification (GTDB taxonomy): domain Bacteria; phylum Bacillota; class Clostridia; order Oscillospirales; family Oscillospiraceae; genus Limivicinus. Next base: position 43,069 of record CALWYF010000014.1, read on the forward strand.
GCTATACTTTTCCCATCGGTACTCAAAAGAATCTTAAATACGGGAGGAATGTTGTTGTGAGGATAAGGAAGACCTTTTGTCTGCTGTTGTGCCTTGTTCTTATGGCCGGACTATTTTCCGGCTGCAGCGGCAATGTGAGCGAAAGCATCCCGGAGGATTCCGGGCCCGCAGATGTGAAGGAGGATATGCCGGAGGATGAGAGTCTCCGGGCGCTTTGGTACGGTTTTGCCCAGGACAGGCCCGCCGATGACCCGGTGAGCGAAAAGGATATGGCCCAGCTGCTCCGGGGCATGCTGGAACTTTACGACCCGGCTCTGGTGAGCTCCTGGGACGATATGACGGCGCCGGCCACCGACGAAGCCATCTACAGGGATTACGGGGCAATGATGCTCCTGTATGCAGCGGAGCTGATGGACTGCGCAGTATTCACCTACGGCACCCAGGCGGACCCCCTGGGATTGGTGGAGGGCGACCCTTTTGACCAGCCTATTCGGGGCGGCTACACCCTCTTCGAGATATACGGCATCAACTGGGAGGACCCCTGCCCTTCCTTTGCGGAGATGGGCCATGAGTGCAACTATCTGAACTCCTGCGAGGCCTTTGTGATAAGCCGTTTTTCCCTGGTTAGCGGTAAGCCCTTGATGGAGCCGGAGGGGACGGACATGGGCTTTGATCAGCCTCTGGAATACGGAGACGCCGCCCTTGCCGTACTCCGGCTGTACGAGAGCTGCTCCGGTCCGGCAGCGGCCATAATGGAGACGGAGGCGACAATAAGCTATGCTCAGCAGCTGCTGGCCCAGGCCGGTCAGCGCCGGGAGGAGATATTAAACAGCGAGACTCTGGTGGAATATACCGGCACCGCCTACTATGTCTCCAACGAGGGGGATGACGGCAATGACGGGCTCAGCCCGGAGACTCCGTGGCAGAGCATAGAGCGGGTGAATAATGCGGCTCTCCAGCCCGGGGATGCGGTGTTCTTCCGCCGGGGGGACACCTGGCGTGCGGTGCCGGTGTATACACAGACCGGAGTGACCTATTCGGCCTACGGCCAGGGAGCCAAGCCCCGCATCATCTCCTCCCCGGAAAACGGCAGCGGCGCAGACAAGTGGCAGCTCTGGTGGGAAGGCGAGAACGGGGAGAAGATATGGGTATATTACAGGGACATGCCGGAGTGCGGGGCCCTGGTCCTCAACGGTGAGGACTATGCCCGGAAGGTGCTGGGCTTCTGGAACGGCACCGAGTATCTGAATTTCCCGGGGGATGCAGTCAGCGGCGGGATAGACGACAGCATCAGCAACGAGGAGCTGCTGGGCCAGGAGCCCTTTGTGGTGGAGCAGCAGCTGGTGGAGGATATGACCTTCTTCAACCAGGCTGACAGCAAGCTGCCGGACTCACTGCCGGTGTATATCTTCGGCTGGAACGCAGAGGGGGGATTGGCGGATTCCTCAGGGCCTCTGTACTTCCGCTGCGATAATGGCAACCCCGGTGAGCTGTATGAGGAGATAGAGTTCCTCACCCATGTGGGCCTGTTTGACGATCCCGCCTCAGGCGTGGTGCTGGATAATCTGTTTATCGGCTACGGCAATGCGGTGATAGTAAACGACGGCCTGGATGTGACGGTGCAGAACTGCGAGGTAGCCTGGGTAGGGGGCATGGTGTCCTCCTATGCTCTGGAGAGCGAAACAGCCAGCAGCAGAGGCATACAGCGCCTGGCCGACACGCTGACCACCTGCTCCAGCGACACCAGCTTTATAAATAACTATATCCACGAAATGCACCATGCCGGGGTAGGCGTGGAGATATTCACGGAGCAGAAGGCGGGAGCGGAGATGAACTGCGAGAACATTACCGTCTCCGGGAACCTTCTCTACCACTGCGGCTCAGGAGCCCTTTTCTTCAACTGGGATGAGGAGCCTAACTCCAACCACATGTTCCGCAACGTGGTTTTTGAGGACAACTATATCCTCTTTACCGGCATGGACGGCTGGCTGGACAACGGAGACGCCCCGGCCTTTGCCGATGTGGGAGGGCCAAATATGCAGGAGGGCTGCGCCGTTAGGAACAATGTATTCTTTATGTCCCGTACGCCCCTCATACAGATAGACACCTATGCGACGGAATATCTGTTGGATTTTGAGGGCAACCGGTATCTCCAGCACGCCTCCGTGCCGGTGGTTGTCAGCTATTCCGGGGATGTGACCGGAACATTCAGCGAGGGGGAGGAAGTCCTGGGCGTCCTTGACGACTCCTCGGGGAGCGTCACCCTGCTGTATGCAGAGGGCTGGGATGATTTGGACTGGTGATAAAAATAGCAGTGCCCGCCCGTTTTGCTGTTTCAGTAAAACGGGCGGGCACTGCTTCCAAATTCGGTATAAGAGAAAGCTCATATTGACAGTCAAGACTATACGTAAAACGGATGGTCTGCACAAGCCCTTTGTTATCAACTTAATGGCTGATCCATAATCTGTGCCAGAGAGAATGTTCCTGCATGAGGAAAAGCGTTTGCTATAAACGCAGCACTGGGCAAAGATATCTCTTGTGGTATCTACAGCGGCAAAGGTGGCCTTTTTGAACCGTGCTATTTTTGACCTGCCGTCCGCCGTTTCAAGCGCACTCCACGACTGCAAAGCGGACTTTGCTAGGATGCGGAATAAGGTAAGGGATTCTAACCCCTGTGGACATCACTGCCCTAACGGTCTTCAAATGTTACCGGCTATTTGTTCTGGAGTGGAATCAATTCCCTTGTGAGGTCTTCAGGAGGAAGTGAAAAAACTCAGTATTTTCAAGAATTTGAAGCAGCAAAACCCCACAAAGCCTTGAAAATATGAGCCTTTTTCCAGGTTAAAATCGCCGCAAAAATCATCAGAAATTTTTGCAATTTTTTTGGGAAAATATAGAACAAGTATAGGAATGGGGATGAAATGCAAAACTGGAAGAGAACTGGAGAGGTGTTTCCGGCTTTTACATATCGGTAATTTTCGAGCCACAAGTTAAATGGAAAATGCTGTGCTTTTGACCCGGCTGCCGGCAAATACCATCGTCGAAGTGTAGCATGAACATTAAAAAACTATTGCGTCTATGTATTAAAGACTTACCCCAAAGAAATAAGCAAAGAGCAGATGTATAAGATATGCCACATCGGCAAAAGAAAGTACCTGGCTCTGATTACAAACGGATTAGTCCTATGCCAGAACATGAATACCAAAACCCATAGATTTAAAATAAAACTAAGGGTGTAGTTAACCATCTGATGGATAGGGAAAGGGACCCAGGAAAACAACGACGGGTGTACCATGTCAAAGAGCTGTTGCCTGTAATTCCCAAAGTCCCGGTTAAATATAATACCGCTGTTTTATGCGGCCTTGCCCGGAGAAGAAGCCAATCTAAGGGACACAAGGTTTATATCGGTGTTTACGGAACTCGGCTATATATGACCAGCGTGCGGGTGAGCCGGATAAAAAGCAAGTCAGGACCACCCGAAAAACGGGTGGTCCTGACTCCCGGCAGCGCCGGGCCTTATTTTTTTGTGGTGTCCTCTGTACGGTCGAAAAAGCCTACCACACGGAATTCTCCCCCGTAGGTGCAGGTATAGAGCACCAGATCATAGCCGCTGTCCAGCACGTAATCCACTTTATGGGGGTCAACGGTTTCCAGTTTTTTGAGCTCGTACTGGATGCATTTTCCCATAACATCGGTGAAGCTAAGACTGTCCCCCAGGGACAGGTCCTTCAGCTTGCCGAAGTGGCTGTCGTAATTGTGGGCGGCAATGACGATATCGTCAGTCTTTGTGGAACCCTGTTGACGGCAAGGGGCGATCTGCAGACGGTTATAGTCCCAGCCCCAGTCAGATATCACAGGCAGCACCAGCTCCAGCTCCGGGATGCTGAGATATCCTATATAGTCGTTCCCGTCGATGGTGACGGTCTTCATTTCGCCGGACTCGTCCTCCGGCTCCTCGCTGGGTTCCGGGCTCTCCTGGGACTGGGGAGTCGCAGCGGCGGCGCTGTTTTCGGCAATGGCCGCCTGTATGCCGTCTAGGGCGTCCAGAGAGTATTCTCCGGCCTGCCGGTCCTGGAGCGTATTTGAACGCAGCAGGAGCAGTGCTGAAATAATCAGCACCGCTCCCAAAGCCAGAAAAGCAATACCGGCTTTCCTGTTATGCATTGTCCTTCCTCTTTCTGGAAACCATGAACAGCCCGGCGGCCAAAGCCAGGACACCCAAGCCCAGGAGCACGGGGACGGGCCAGTTCATCTGGCCGGTCTGGATCAGCTTGCCGGCCTCATTGTAGCTCTCCACGGTAAATACCCAGTCCACCTCTCCGGCCATATTGGCATACTCATTGCCCAGGGAGCTGGGAACCTGGAGATTGACGGTGAGCTGAGTGCCCTGGTTCTTCCTGAACTGCCCCAGATACACGTTGTTGGCAAAACCGTCCAGAGTGTCCGGGGAACCGGAGTAAATGAGCTTGGTGCCCTGATAGACCTCCATGGACAGCTGGGAGAGGAAGTCATTCATCTTTGCAATGTCCTCGCCGATCAGAGGTGCGTTCTGCGCTCCGTGGGCCACGGCACGGATATAAAGCTTGATGTAATCACAGTCTACAGCCAGGTTGGTGATGGTCACAATTTCGGTGAGTGTGTCCCCGGGCATAACGGACTTGAAATTACCAAAAAGGTCGGTGGCTGTGACCATGTTGTTGGAGTTGACGGAGAAGTTGGTTTTCCTGCCAAGAAAGTTCAGTTCGGCGGCAAAGGCGGGCACGCTGAGGCTGAACATGAGTATAAGTATCAGCAGCAGGGAGGAAACTCTTTTGAACATTTTTTTCATTTCTGTTTACCTCCTTTATGCCCCAACAGGAGTGTATCCCCAAGCCTCTTGGGCCGCTTTTGCAGGCTGAGACTGGATAGCGTCGGCCAAAATCTCCACATGCAGGGAATAGCCCTCTTCCGGTGCTGCAATATTGCCCAAACTATTAATCAGCACGGGAGTCATTTCTCCCGGCTCCACAGGGGTATTGCAGTAATAAAAGCCGCCGTTATTGGTCCAGCCATCACCAATTGAAGGTGCCAGAGCCGGAGCCTGGGGATAAACATTACCTTTCGAATCCTGCCAGGTGGCAACTATCTTTGCGCGGATGTAAGCTGCGGTGTCTCCTGTATTTTTGATTTGTACATTTGACTTTGTATTGCCGTCAAAATCTTCGACGACCTGGCAGCTTACATGGCCATAAGTAAAATCATTCTGCACACTCGCCGTGTCAATAAGCCAGGCCAGGGAACCGCCCACCATGCCCAAGACCAGCACGATAACAGAGAGGGCAACAGCGAACTGCTTTTTCCACCTGAGCTGCCGTCTCTTTGCGGGCCGTTTAATGCCGGGAGCTGAGTGCTCTCCGGAAAAATGCTTAGCTTGATACATTATCGACGCCCCCTCTCTCAGTTAGAAGCAACGGCACTATAGCCATTATCAGAATAGCAACAGCCATTGAGCCACTTCACGCCGGTACGGCTGTTTCCAAAAGTCAAGCTTGCCTGCCCATTGGAAATATTCTCTGCACTGACAGTTTTTTCAGCAGAATCCGGAGTGTATCTCCAGCTCCACTGGGTATTCTCGGTGACAGTGTAGCTGCCGACAGGCAGGTTTTTAACTGTAGTACTGCCGTTTCCGGGTATTACAACTTCCATCGTAAATCCGTTGGGTCCGCTTACAGTGAACAGGAAGCTCTGTTTTTCATCAATATCCTCACAACCGGATTTTTTAATGGTCAAATCAAAGCTTGCAAGGTGCAGAATGAAATGATAGCCATCAGCTTTGTATTCATCCCATTTGCAGTCCTCTACAGTGCACGCATCATGCAGGAAGCTTACATACTCCGTTATATCGTCCTGCTCTATGTAAACTGTTACCTTAACAGGAGTTTCAGTATATATCGGAGTGGCGGCCGGATCATAATTGTATGTAAGGCTGGGCTCGGTACCGGTCATATTATCTTTGACATATTTGACAGATGCATGAGTCCAAGTCAGGGAAACGAAGTTATCTTTTTCATAGTCAGGAGTTTCTCCGCTGTTCAGGCTGCTGTCCTTCCAAGTTAGCTGGGGTTTAAAGACATTTATTTTTGCTTCACCTGATTCCTGGGCCTCTCCCACACTGCCATTATACTTGGGAGTAATTGTGACATTCAGCATGTAAGTCTGATCTGCGGTAAGCTGTTCCAGATTTTGTCCCGGAAGTTTATTGCTACAATCAACAGCAATATTAACAAACTCATTCTGCCACACATCAAGTCCATAGTTTTCAGCACTGAGGTCAATTACAATATCTCCGGCTTTTACCGCAGAATCCTTGAAGAGCTCCACATTGGACGGGCTTGCCATAAGATACACATTTTTATCTTTGGCAGTAACAGTAATGGTCTTTATGGGAACATCAGCTGTCGGTATCTCAAAAGCCTCCACCAAAGTGCCGTCCGGCTCATACACACCGGAATCGCTGCCGTTTGTAGGTACCATATTGCCGCCCAGGAAGGCAGATTCAGGACTGACAGTAAATTCAATTATAAGCTTTCTGCCGTAGAAACCGCTATCTCTGGGTGTATCGGAAACAAAGTTTGCATTAAAGTCAAAACCGGTAACATTTACAGTTTTTCCATCAATTACAGCGTTCAATGCTGATTCCTGACGCGGTCCAAAACTGCTTCCGTTATAATCGGCTGTATACACTTTGACGGATCCGGCAGCCGGCGCCGTGAAATAAGTACTTACCGTATCCTTGACAAGTGTGTCTGCGCCAAGCTGAATATCAGGCGTGGAAATCTGGTCGGAAATGGTCTGGAATATACTGTTCAAATCACTTTGATTTCCGGCAGTAAGATAGTAGCCTCCTCCAGTGTTACAACTGTAATTTACTGTAATTTGATGAGTATATCTTTTATGAAGAATTCCCAAGCCAGTGGAATCCCTTATAAGACCAATTCCAGCCGCAGAAGGGCTATTGCTGGACAAATAGTTTAAGAATCTGTTTCCTGCTGGAATGTCAGCTTCTGGAAAATCAAGTCCTGGGAGGAATCCCCATGAATCTTCTACCCAGCTACTACCTACAGTGCCGTCACTATTTATATCAAACCCCTCACTGCCATACAGTTCATTGGGATCGGCTCCATCAAAAATTCCAACACTGTAAACAGTAACTCCTTTATTCTTAAGAGCCAGGGCTGTGCTGATTGCACTATCCGCCACGTTTGTTTCAAAATCACTACTCGTAGTAGGCACACCATCGGTAAAGACGATAACCACCTGCTGCCGCTGGGTATTACTTCCGCTATATGCAGGGTTATTAATGAGTTCGGCAGCCTCGGACATACCGGAATCAACGCGCGTTGCGCCACCTGCATCCAAACGATTAATCGCGGCTTGAAGGATTGCAACTCCACTCTGATCTGCAAAGGTCCATCCGCTTACAGTCCTGGCACCGCTGTCAAATTCCACAATAGCTATACGGTGATCGGCATCACTACTGTATTTATCGCCCACATTAGATATAAAGCTATTTA